>NZ_QTVE01000040.1:0-8688 GCF_003460465.1 Ruminococcus sp. AF37-20
CCTTCGAGTTTACTACGGCAAGGTTATGGAGTTTTACTCCGAACATTGATTGTAGTCTCAGGTACATACTCATCGGGCGTTTGAATACTTCCTTCAAACGTCAGCTTTGTTATATCGTTTTTTCCTTTGCTTCTTTTCTCAACTTTGTTCATTTTGCCTATTGATTTTTCTTAGCAGGTTTCCGATTTTTCCAACAAAAAAACGGTCAAGCTTTTTTCAAAACTTGACCGTCACATTGATATATTCATTTCTTCATCTTCTGTTTGCTCACTATCTTCACTTACAATATGGAAATCGTCCACACCAGGGATAACTCCGAGCGTTCTGCCGTTATCAAAGACGCAATGCACAGTGCCGATATCATCCATATGTTCGATATTTTTTGTTGTGTAGAGTCCAACTTCCTTTTTGGTGAAAACCGGTGAAAAGCATCTACGGTTTTACACCTGAAATTTTTTACCCTCAAAACGCAAAAAAAGCTCGTAAATACGAGCTTTTCGAGGTGTGCATCTATTTCATTGCACTAATATGGTGCGGGTGACAGGACTTGAACCTGCACGGTGTTGCCAATAGAACCTAATGGTAATGCAACGTCGTTGAAAAATACATATAAGAAAAAAGCTAAGTATTTGTTGAATGATATGGATTCTTATGAATTGTTGATTGACCTAGTAAGGCTAACTGGCTCTTAATCATATTTTTTATTGTTTTATTAAGAGAACCTAAAACTAAAAGATTTCCATGATATTTATTATTTGGTGTTGGTCTTCGTTCATATAAGAGATTCTTTTGTATGAATTGAGGCTTCATTCTTTCATCAAGCTCTTTTCGTATAACCTCTGAAATTCCTGCTGGAAACTGCAATGAACCATCTTCCTTACATTGAGATGCAATAACATCAAATGCATTAGAATCGTCACACCAAGTAATAGATATTTCGCAATATCCATCTTCGCGTTCTTTATCTAAGCGAAATGCTTCTGGCAAAAGATAACCATTTTCCAGATAACAATTAGAAATTCCTCTAAAAAATTTATCTGGATATATTACTTCATTCATTTTAATACACCCTAAAAATAAAGTCTATTGCTTCATACAGAATATCGTTTATATTGTTAAGTGATATATTTCCGGCTCTTGTTTCATAATTTTTCTTTATATTATCATTCCAAATAATGCCCATACTACTTTCTTCGTTAATAGATTCAAATGAAAAATAAAGAAGAGCCTCGCCCTCATCCCATGTTGAGTGCAATTGTATTATTTCATTTTCTTCGTTTTCATTATTAATGTATTCGAGCTTAGGGAGATTTTTATTTATGTTCTTATGTTGAATGGATTCTATAAAAAGCTCTCTAAATAGTCTCATAAGATTACCCATTTGTTTATTATGTGAATCGCTGAATACAAAGATAGGTAAATTTGAAAAGATATCTACTTCAGTAGGAATCCGCATAGCATAACTTGAAGAAGTAAGTATATTCAATTTATTAAGAATAGATATAGAACGAGTTAAATCTATATCCATTATTTTAGATATGCTCTCGTTCTTTTTATTAATTAATCGGGATTCGTCAATTAAATCCAAATATGAATTAATTTGAGGGGAAAATGTTTTTTTATTTGTTAAATAACTACTCATTTTTGCCTTCCAATTCTATCGGTTTCATTGCGTGATGAAGCTTGTCTTGAATCGAATCTCTAAAAAAGATATGTGACCTCGTATGCAGCTTATCAGCAACTTTACTGATGTCATCTTTTGAAAATTGTCCATATGAATAATAATCACAGTTTAACAAAAACGCTTCAACTGGTGAATTGCCGTCTCTATGATCAACACTTCCAAGCCCAGACTCTGAATGAACTATCACATCATCAAAGCATAATTCTGAAATTACACTTGCTGATTTTACTTGCATATAGTCTTGTGTAGTATAGCTTAATGATCCTAGTAAGTGTGGTTTTAAAAGATCTTTCCACGGTGAATCAGATAATCCTAGTTTTTCTTTTTCGAAAGAATCAATATATCTCAATCCAACTCTAGAATAATAAACTGGGTGATAAATCTCAGAAAAATAATTGATGGGAATCATTACTCTTGAAAGCATATCCTCCCAATGCGAATAAGCTACAGTAGAAAGCACCAACATATCCCTTGATAACACTACTTTCCATTTTCCATCTGTTGATACAAATGAATAAAATCGTTTTGATGTTGTACTATGAGAGAATGTCGGTTGGCTTTGTCCTAAACCAACAGTAACTTGCCCCATTTCTTGTGTCTGAAAATCATAAATAGGGTACAGTTCTCTAATTCTATCTTGAAAATCAGCAGGTTCCTTAGAATCAATTGCAAGAATCGTAGGATAATTTACTTGAAATACCACTTCAATCAAAGGGCAGTTTTCATACTTTATTTTTTTCATTTTTAGCACCTTTCACTTACTACAGTAACTTATTTATGGAGACAATATTCCATAAAGCTAATTTTTAACATTTCAATATTATGTTTATATCATTAAATAAATGCTAAGATATGTACTTTTAGTTTGGCTATTTATTTGTTCAAGGGTTTAAGATATCTAAGAGATTCATATAAAAAGATATTAAAATATAATTATAACTTATCCTTATTTGTGAACAATCAAATACGCATTGATTTGGTATATTTATTGTCTATAAATCAAAGAGTTACGAATATTATCACTCTTTTATAGTATTATATCACAGTTTAATATAAAATTCAAGACTTTTGTTCGTTGTAAATAATTAAATTTATAAATAGTCACGTAAATAGAATTAACATAAACATTATAATTATTATGGTTTATTGTATTTCAATAATCCAAATTGTGTGTAAGAAAACTATTAAAGGATTTCTAATGATTTCGTGAGAATTGTTGACTTATCTTTGGGTGTGTGCTATAATTTACATAACCCATTATTGCATTAGAGTGTGCAGGAAGGAATGAATTATAGTGGCAGTAAGCTACAACAATCTTTGGAAATTACTTATCGATAAAGGTATGAATAAAACCGAACTGAAAGAAGCATCAGGTATCAGTTTCAATGTAATGGCTCGTATGGGAAAGAATGAAACGGTTTCCCTTGAAAGCCTTGAAAAGATATGTATGGTGCTGAACTGTAACATCGGTGATATTATGGATATAACCGCAAATAAAGAATCGAAGAAATTTTCATGTATTGAACTGTTTGCTGGTGCAGGCGGTCTTGCTCTCGGAATCGAAAAAGCTGGATTCGACACGATTGGACTTATTGAAGTGGATAAAGATGCATCGGATACGCTTCGTAGAAACAGACCAGAATGGCGAGTTATTAATGATGATATAGCAAATATTTCCTGTCTTGATCTACAAGATTACTTTGGTTTGGATAAGGGTGAACTTGATCTACTTTCAGGCGGCGCACCTTGCCAGAGTTTCTCCTATGCAGGTAAAAGACTTGGCTTGGAAGATGCCCGTGGCACACTATTCTATCACTATGCGAAGTTTCTTGAACAACTGCAGCCTAAGATGTTTCTTTTTGAGAATGTTCGTGGTCTGCTGACTCATGATAAGGGCAGAACATACAAGACCATTACTGACATTTTTGAAAGCACAGGCTACACAATTCAAAAGAAGGTTCTGAATGCTTGGGACTATGGTGTTGCTCAGAAGCGTGAAAGACTTATCACTATCGGTATCAGAAATGACCTTACCGATCAAATAAAGTTTACTTTCCCCACACCCCATGAATACAAACCTGTTCTTCGTGACGTCTTGCTCGATTGCCCAGAGAGTGCAGGTACTCCATATTCTGAATACAAGCGTAAGATATTTGAGCTTGTGCCTCCAGGTGGATATTGGAGAGATATTCCCGAGAATATTGCTAAAGAATACATGAAAAGCTGTTGGTTCATGGAAGGTGGAAGAACAGGTATCCTCCGCAGGCTAAGCCTTGACGAGCCTTCACTTACTGTTCTGACTTCACCAAGCCAGAAACAGACAGATCGCTGTCATCCACTCGAACCAAGACCGTTTACTATTCGTGAAAATGCTCGGTGTCAAAGTTTTCCTGATGAATGGCAGTTCTGCGGAAGTATCGGTTCGCAGTATAAACAGGTTGGTAATGCCGTTCCTGTCAATCTTGCAATGGACATAGCAAAACAAATTAAAATCGCATTGGAGGGCTTATCATAATGTGGACACTTAGTTTTATCAGTGAAGAAGATTTTACAAAGCACGTTAAGAAGACCATAGAGAAATATGGTGAGAAGCTGGAATCCTTCGATTTGAAACGGTTTAATAAGAATATCATTGACCCTATCAAACTGATTTTTGATAAGACCGTTTATCAGGCTTCTTGGGAGGAAATCGTTAGCAACGAGATATTCCGCCAGCGTGATAAATCCAATAACAACGACATCGGATACTTCCATCAGAGAATATTCCAGTACATAGCTAACTGCCGTGTTCCCGATAATGGTAAAGAAGGCGGCTGGGACGTTATCTTTGAGAATTCCGATGGCATCGTTGTTACTGATAGGATCAGCGTACATACCGTGTACGTTGAGATGAAGAACAAGCATAACACTATGAACTCGGCTTCGGCAGGCAAGACCTTTATCAAGATGCAGAATCAGCTCCTCACCGATGATGATTGTGCTTGTTTCCTTGTTGAAGCTATCGCCCAGAAGTCGCAGAACATCAAGTGGGAAACAACAGTCGATAAGAAGAAGGTTGGTCACAAGCTGATCCGTCGTGTGAGCCTCGACCAGTTCTATGCTCTCGTGACAGGACAGGAAGATGCTTTCTACCAGATGTGTATGGTGCTGCCGTCCATCATTCAGAAAGCTGTGGACGAGCTTGAAGGCTCAATCGTTCCACACGATATTGTTATTGATGAGCTGAAGGAGCTTGCTAAAAAACAGAATGTTGACGATGAGAACCTTGCTGTGGCTATGGCGGTATATATGCTGGGATTTGGAAGCTACACAGGTTTTTAATAAAGAAGGTGTTGTATGAAAATACTTGATTTTAAAAAAGCAACTGAATTAGATAAGCAAAATCAAACAATTCAAGCGGCATTACTATGCTACTATCATTACAAAACAACAGATGAGCAAATTTTTGATATGAAAGGAATTCAAGAACTATTCTCTGATGCTGGATTTAACCCAATTAATAGCAGCAGAGTTAAAAAAAGTTTGATTGAAAAGAAAATCATGCGCATACCCAAAGGATTAAAAACTTCGCTTGAGTTTATTCCTTCTGTATTTCAGGAATATGAACAACAGTATGGTATACTTTGGAATGATAATGAGACAATAAATTCAGAAAGCGAACTAATTGATGAGAGTAAGTTTTGCGGTAAACGGAATTATCTCACCCGATTAATACAGCAAATTAATCACTCATATGCGAATAATTGTTATGATGCAGTTGCTGTCCTAATGCGAAGGCTTTTTGAGATCATGTTAATTCTATCATATCAAAATCTTGGAATTGATGATGAAATCAAAGATAAAAGCGGTTCTGGGTATATAATGCTTGACGGAATAGTGAAAAATGCAATTAACAATAATACACTCAAGTTATCTCGAATTAAGACTGAATTTGATTCATTCAGAAAAGTCGGTAATTTTTCTGCCCATAATATTACATATACGGCAGGAATAAAGGATATCGATGATATTAAGCTAAACTATCGTGTTATGCTTGAGGAATTATATAATAAAGCAGGACTTATGGAAAAGGAGGATATTTAAGATTGGAAAATCGAGTAAAATTTAAAATTGGTGAAATTGAATTTGAAGCAGAAGGCTCTGCTGAGGTCATCGAAAGAGAACGGAATGTTTTTATGAATGCTCTTCTTCCTGCGGCAGTAGATGCTATAGTAAGAACTAGGGGAGCAGGAAGTGCTAATCAGTACATAGAAAACAATGAAACGCCACTTATCGAACAAGTTGATTCGCCAATAAATAATGATGAAAGTTCTGTTATTGTAAATAAACAACCTCAAGATCTTTCTAGAACAAGTCTTTCTGCGTTTTTAAGCGATAAAGGCGTTTTAAGTGAACAAGACTTTGTCCTAATGGCTGCTTATTATGATGAAAAGAAGAATAACGTCAAATCGTTTAATTCTGAAACAGTAAAACAGTACTACTCTGATGCACGTCGTCCAAAATGCTCTAATATAAGCGATGTTCTATTAAAGCTAACACAAAAGGGATATATTATGGATGATGATAAGTCAGAACAAAAAACTCCTAAACCGTATACATTAACTAACAAAGGTATAAAGTATATAGAAAATTATGCGCCCAAGGACTCTGTTGAAAAAAAGGTTGCTAGAGTAAGAAAACCAAGAGCAAAGAGTGAGTCAATATATAGTGAAATGAATCCTGATGAATTGAACTTGAGTAATTACCCTGGCATCAATAAGTTAAATAATTTCAAAGAACAGATGCTTATGATTATGTATATCGTTTCCAATGAAGGAAAAGGAGAAAGCTTTTCAGTGACGGATATTCAATGTTTGATGACAGACATTTTGGGATTACCTGCTTCACGAGACCAAATTAATGGAGTTTTTAAAAACAACAAAACATGGTTTAAAAAAGAAGAGGATTCAGACAACAAGCGTGCATACAAAAGAAGGTTGCTTCAAGGGGCAAAAGATTTTATAATTAAGCTAATTGAAGACAATAATGCACAATAGCATACTTTCCGATTAATGAAAAATATTCTTTTCATTATATTTCTTATACCAAGAACGAAACAAATGCGTTAAAATTTTTGCGATTTGTACGAGCGAAAGCATTTCCATTTGCATTTAGTATGCTATTAAGAAAAACAGATTAATAATCAGGACTTGATGACAAATCACGCCGTATCACAGGGCAGCTTCGGTTGTCCTGTTTCTTTTTTCAAGGGCTTGACAAACATAAAAAAGCATGTTAGAATATAGTTATCAAGTAATATGTTTGCAAAAAAATATAATTACAGGAGAAACGTATGGAACAGCTATTAGTAAGCCATTGGCATAAAAATACAAGATACGAAATACAGAGCATAGACGGCATGGAGTACATTGTTCCCTGCGAATACGGTTCGGTATATGATCCGATAAAGAGCGAAAATGAAATGATGACTGAGGCATTGAATCTCGGCAAGTACCTGACGGAGAATGACCTCGGTCAGAACGAAATGGTTCTGGACTTCGTTCACAAATACGGTCTGCTTGGTATAATGCCTGACATAGCAGGCTCAGACATAGGTAAAAATGAGCACGTCATCGTTCACGACAATATCTTTACTGATAGCGGTATCATTGATGTGAACGAGTTTGCCAAAATCTTCTTTCCTCTTGATAGCATTGATCTGCTTGATAAAACCAACAAGAAGGGCAAGCTGAGACTGTACTACCGCAGTCCGATATACTCAACAATGTTCCTGCGGAAGTATAAGTACTGCGAACCACTTGAATGGGTGAAGAAATACTTCAAGTACTTGTACAGTTTCACGACAGGAAAAGGATCAAAGCTGACGGAGTTCATTCCTCCTCGCCTAACATACAAGATAGACGATAGGAACGGTCTGAACCTGCTGTGCGAGTATGATTCCCTCAAGGCAATGATGGATCTCGCCTTTGCCAAAGCAGTAACCGGCAATAAGAAACCACTCCGTACCTGCAAACACTGTGGAAAGCTGTTCTATGCCACCGATATACGCAGCGAGTTCTGTTCCGCAAGATGCCGAAATCAGTATAACGTATACAAATCCAGAGCAAAGCACAATTGATGCTTTGCTCTTTTTGTTTCAAAATAAAAATGGAGGCCTTGACAAATAAAAATAGTGTGTTATAATATAATCACGAGAGTAATAGTATATATTTTATATGCAATTACAGAATTAATATGAAGTGCGAGCAGAGTTCGATTTAGAGACCCTGCTCATTCTTCTCCAAACCGTGTAATATGATATAGCAGAATATATATTACACAACCGGTTGTATAAAGAGGTGACCTGAAATGAACAAATAAAAACCAAAAAGTAACTTGAAAATTGAATATGGGATCAGGAGTTACGTTGTTTCCGATGGTGGGGCGGTGAGCCGTACCATCCCAGAGATGCGCGATGACGCGAGAGCCGAGCGATAACATCTTTGGTTTCACATAGCGCAGATGTGAAGCAGCGATGAAAGTCGGGAACGGATACTTACACTCAGCCACAGTCCGAGCGTGATAAAACCGTCGCAGGCAATGGGAGTGTGCTGGGGCAGCCGAGCATTTAAGCTGCCTATGAGTCCGATGTGCAGTCGGGCGGCTTCTGATTCGTCAGGTATAGTACGGCGGATACTGCTGTAAAAAACAGTGTGTCCGTTATGCTGGACGTACTATGTCCTGATGCGTTCGTGATGTGTCTGATTTATGTGCCAAAAATAGTTCAAATTGCAATAAAGATACTGCTCCCACATTTTTCACTTGGGATAGCAGAAATCCGTCGGACACAGCCCACACAAATAGTTCGCGTGAGCAGTTGCTCGTAACGAAAAAAGCTGTTGGCTGTGTTCGGGAATCTCATGGGAAAGGAGGAATCACATGAGTAATATGTTACAAACGAAAACCGCAGAAGAAATATTGACAACAGTATTCAAGCCGAAGGAGTTTATTATTGACGGACTGCT
>NZ_QTVE01000040.1:8698-9429 GCF_003460465.1 Ruminococcus sp. AF37-20
TTGACAACAGTATTCAAGCCGAAGGAGTTTATTATTGACGGACTGCTCACGCAGGGATTGTATGTACTTGCAGGTGCGCAAAAGGTTCGTAAGTTTTGGATGGCAATGGATATTTGCCTCAGCATTGCAACAGGAGTTCCTGTGCTTGGACGTGGTACTATTTAAGGAACTGCTTTGTATCTTTGTCTCGAGGATAACTATCAGCGACTACAGCGCAGATTGTTTCAGATGAACGCCGAACCGATTGAGAATCTTCACTTCGCACTTGCTGCTGATAAGATAGGTGCAGGTCTTGAAGAGCAGATAGAAGCGTTCAAGAAAGAGCACGATGACTTGAAAATAGTTGTTGTCGATGTTATGCAAATGGTGCGCAGCAATGTTGAGTCGAGTTATGGTTCTGATTATGCAGAACTGATCGCGCTCAAACAGCTTGCATATCGCTTGAACATCTGCATACTGCTGATACATCATATGCGAAAAGCTAAGGACGATAATCCGTTCAATATGATGACAGGCAGTACAGGTATCGGCGGAGCTACTGACGGAAACTTTGCGCTCAAGGAAACAAAGTGCGGCTCAGGAAAAGCAATCATGTATTGTCAGGGACGTGACATTGAATACACTGAACTGCGAATGCATTTCGATACCGATGCCATGCGTTGGATAGTTGAGAACGAAGCTACATGAGTCTGAATATCAAACCGTGTAAATGCCAATAATAACCACAAACA
>NZ_QTVE01000041.1:0-6968 GCF_003460465.1 Ruminococcus sp. AF37-20
TAATTCTTGTTCGTATAAAATGTGTCAAGTGATATTGACAAAACCAAACACCGCCACGATAAGTCCACAGACAAACAGCATCCATGCGAGACTGTGGAACAATGCTATGAACGACTGCACCCACGACAGAGCGAAAATACTGCTTGTGCTTGCATTGATAAATTCAAAAAGATCGGCAACTGCGCCGTAAATGAGGTTGAACAGCCACTCAAACATTACATCCCAGATTGCGTCTGTTATGGTATCTACCGCAGAACCTATTGTATTGTCCCAGAGGCTTGATATTCCGTCGCCTATCCAGTCAATGGCGTCTGAGATCCAATCAAACATCCGCACCACCTCCTGCCTTTGTTATCTCGCCCTTTACTCTGTACAGCGAGCTTCGCCGTCCTCCTTGGATATGATAGCGAGGTATCCGTTCTAACAATCCACGGTTTTCAAGTTCCGTAAATGCACGATACACTGTACTTTTGTGTATGCTCAAATCTTCTGCGATCCTGCGCACCGATGGATAGCATTCCCCGTTTATATCCGCACGGTTTGCAAGATAACAGTACACAGCCACAGCCTTGTGGCTAAGACCTAAATCGTAAATTCTTCTTGGAAATATCAATTTGCATCAGCTCCTGTTCGTTTTGATCTTAGTTTTTTTAGCCTGTTCTTCTTCAAATTCCTCAGACTCCTCATAATCGACAACTTCGATCTCATCAGCCGGCTCGGCTTTTTTCTTCTGCGAATACTTGACCTCAACGTCTTTTATCAGTTCGTCACGCTCTTTGTATGAAACGGCACGGGCGGTCTTATCGGGAAGTTTGTATTCTTCTTCAAATTTTATCCCCCATTTGAAGAACAGCTTCAGCTTGCTAATCATCGGGTGAGTGCCCGTTTTCATAACGATAAACTGTCCTTTCGGCATGCTTTTGAGTTCGTCCACCGTCATCAAAGGACGTCCAATCATCTGCAAGGACTGACTTTTGTCCCTGCCATTCGAAACAGAACCGCTTAGCACAGTTTGCTCTCCCAACGCTTTTGACAGCACCTCTGCACTCTGGCTGTTTGGCGCAAATCCGCCGAACACGGTAAGCTGAGTGTTGTCGGTGATGATCTCCATTCCTTGCTTGCCATAGTTCTGTTCAAGCTGTGCAAAGGACTGAATTATCGCAACGATTGATATTTTTCTTGAACGTCCTGCGGAGAACATAGATTCAGCACCGTCTATTTTTGGGAATGTGCCAAACTCATCGCAGTAAAACATAACTCTGTTTTTAAGCTTTCCGCCGTTTTCATCTGCAATGACTAATATCTCACGGTATAGCTGTTGGATAAGCAGACTGACCATAAAGTACTTGCTTGTATCTTCTTCGGGCAGAACAATAAAGATAGCAGACTTTTCATTGCAGAACTTCTCGGCGTCTATCGCCGTTCCAAAGCACAGCATTTGTTCAAGTTCAGAATCAAGAAAACTGTTGAGCCTTGAAAGTGCAGTCGACATTACAGACAGCATAGACTGGTCTGACGCATTCAGCGCCGCTCCTGCAAGCCATTTTGCTTTATGCTCCGAGGGAAGCTTTTCCATAAGCTTTGTAAAATACATTTTAGGCTTGGCTTTCGGCGCAGGCTGATACTTTGCCAAAAGGTCTTGGATCAGCTTAAAAACTGAAACAATATGCCTTTCGTTTTTGTCGCCAAACTCCGCCAAAAGCAGGATAACCGAGGCAAGCAAGCCCTCCGCTGCGTCATAGAAAAATGCGTTCTGACCATAGTTTGAGCTGTCACCTCCGCCGATATTGATAATTGTCTTTGCTGTTATCTTTGCATACTTTTCCGCTTTTGCTTTCGCAGAAAGATTGGTTTTGTCCTGCAAATACAGATCCATATATTTATTCACAAGGTGCAAAATGTTGTTCTCATCACTCCTTGTCGGATTTCTTAAATCAAGCACAGAAACATTGTAGCCGTAATACTTTTTGGCGATAGTTCCGTAATTTCTCGCCACATCTCCCTTTGTGTCTGTACTGACAAACGACATTCCCGAAGCACAGGCAAGCTCTATATTCGGATACAAAAAGTAAGCGGTCTTGCCGACTCCTGCGGCGCCGATCATAAGAGTATGCACATCACCGTCATCCACAAGAGCAACAGTCTTTTTGCCGTGCGTTCGGCAGGCTACAACAGTTCCTTGAACAGTCGGCAGATTTTCACCTTTGCGCCATTTCTCAGGTTCAAATGGCAAAGGGATAAAAGTACGCTTTATCTCCGTTCTCGTCGCCCACCTCGCAGTTCCATGCTGACCGTCACCGATCTTTTTAGCCTTTATTCCGTTAAGTGACTTATTGTCAAGTAAATTTACCAATACTGCAAAAACAACAAAAATCACAACCAAAATTCCAATTAAAATCATTTGTTTTTCACTCAAAATTTCACTTCCAATCACCATAAAATACTCTTTCTTCTGTATTTAAATAACATAGTTAGTTTGTTATCTTCAAGGTATTGCGCTGTGAGGCGGAGGGTATCGCATTACCCGAACTCCATACACGGTTCGGGTTCAGAAATGATATCTATATCCTCGCACTGCTCCTGAATCGGTACACTTAAAGCTTTCTCAACCGACAATCTGACAGCACTATCCGCAAGCCGATACAGCAATTTGGCAGTCTGTACTGACTGTTCACGGGTACGGGCTGTCTGTTTAAGATCACGCAAAACCTCATGCACACAATCCTGCAAATTCCTTTGTTTTTGCGCCTTTTTGCCCTTGTCGGTGTAAGGCTTGTAACTACTCCCAAGCTTGCCTTGAAGCCTTTCAAACGCTTGATATTCGCTGTTTATTTGTTCGGTTTTGGGCATAAAAAATGCAGAGCCTGCCAAAGCATACTCAGCCAGATATTTGTATTGTCTGTTTTTTAACGTTGCATAGATCTGCGAGGTCAGCTTATCGGGACGGCATTTCAGATACCCAAGTTCACTCACTTCTTTCAGATATTCTTCCTTTCGCTTATGAGGAACAGCAGGCAAAAATTCCGCTCCGTTTTTTGCCTTTAAAATTTCGTTCCAATCTTTGAATTTAGGTGCAAGCCATTTAACGTTTGGATATCCGTTTTCTGTGAGTATATCCCGAAGTCTGTCAACAGCCTCGATTCCGCCCTCATCATTATCCACGCAAAGCACAATTTCATTGATGTTTGAGTGATTCTTTAACGCTGTTAAAACGGCATTTTCATACACACCGTTCATTGCAATGTAGCTGTTTTTCTGCCATTCCTGCGGATAGAGTGTAAGAAAACTCATCATATCAGTGGGAGCCTCAAACACGAACAGCTTTTCCGACTTGCCAAAGTGGGAAAAGCTGTAACGGGTATCTGAACCCTCGCAGGTAATGCGGAAAGTTTTCCCGAAAGAATTGGTTGAACGCTTGCTTGCCTGACGTGGAACGCCGTTTTCATCAAGTCCTACAAACACTGCATTGTGGTGCTGTTTGTCCTCATAAAGTGTATGCTGTTTTGCAAAAAAACTGATAATTTCGGGATTAATAAACCGCTGTTTTATGAGGTATGCGAACACTCTGTGCATATTGCTGTTCGCTTCGGGAAGCTTGAACTCTTTTGTTTTTTCTTCATGCACAACAGCTTTTGAAGGAGCATAAGAGAGGGGAGTTATCGTCTGTCCTAACAGTTCGTGAACAGCCGTCTGAAAGTCCATATCATAGAATTCCTGCATGAATTTTATTGCTCCGCCGCCCACTTGATTTTTATGGTCGAACCAAGTCGAGCCACGGAGCGTTATGCTGTCGTGCTTGCCCGAACCGTCGTAGTAAATGAGTTTATGCTCTCTGCCGACACGTTCTAATTTTTCACCCCGCATACGCAAAAACTGCTCCAAGTCTACGAAGTTTGCCATTACTTTTTGTTCTTCTGTAAATGGGATATATGGCATAACTACACCAACCTTTAATACTTGACGTTTTCCGCAAACTTAGCCATAAGCTGCGAAAAACTCTGCCTTTCCATCATATCCGTACCAAGATATGCTCCCGACGCAACAGTCAGCTTGTCCTCACTAAGCACAGCATAAGTTTCGGTGTACCCAAACTGCGTCGCCATACCGTCAGACTTCTGAACAGAGCCGTACTGCTGATATTTTCCTTTTGAATATACATTTGTTGTCATACGATAATTTGACACAAAATCGTCCTCAGTGATACCGCTCATCTGTGCGGAGGTTTTTCCAAAATAGTAATCCCCGAAGTTTTCAAGGATATATTCCATGTCGTAATCAAGCTGTGACTGAGACAGATCTATACACATCACATTCAACATACCGCCGCCGTTTTTACCTTTTAAAGTGACCTTATTCACTCCATTGAAATTATCGGTTTCGTTCTCAAAGGCACAGTCTTTCATCGACTCAGTAACCAATTCGCTTGTATCTGCAAAGCTGATATTTGAATCGAAAAACTCAGCGATAAAGGTATCGGACTTTACCTGTTCATTGTTGACGGTACTTTCGACCTCCGAAGAGACAGCCGAATCCAATACGGACTCGGCTGTTATCGGCGTTGTTGCGGTAGTTTCTGCTGCATTCTGTATTGGCGGACTGATCGTTCCGCAGGCGGTCATTGTCATTGCGATTGCCGCTGAAACCATAGCTGAATATATTTTTTTCATACACAAATTCTCCTTTTTAAACGATCGACCAGATATACAACGGAGCAGTCAAAGCAAAGATAAGACAGCCGAAAATGATAGCAATCGGCGTCCACTCCAACTGCCCGTGTTTGCGGTAATCCAAGTATGCCAGCGTTATCTTAACAAACAGCAAAACCGCCAATATCACGTCGATTACGGGGAACACGACGTTGTTTACAACCGAAACCACCTGCGATCTTGCAGTGGTCCAAGTGCTTTGCACAGCTCCCGCAACATCGCCTGAAGCATAAGCAGTTAGCGACATCATAGCTGCAAAGCACACCGAACTTGCTGCTGCGATCAGTTTCTTTTTAGATCTCATTTCACATCATCCTTTCTCTGTTCCTTATCGTTCCTCTTGCATATGACCATACCGAAAGCCATAATAACCGCTGCGGCTACTAGATAAAGCTCAGCACTATTGTCTGCGGATACACCTGTATTAGGAGTATCTATTGTGACTGTAGGAGGAATTTCAAGATCAGGCGTATGCTCATCGTACATAACGACCTCCGTTACACTTCCGTCAGTATTCACAGTAAACTTTATCTCGCTTGCAATCTCATAACCGTCGGGAGCGATCGTTTCACGGAGCGTGTACTCCTTGCCTGCAATCAGCTTGCCCTCGATAAAGTGAGCCTCGTCTGTTGATACCCATTCCGTGGCAACATTTCCGTCCTCGTCAATAATCTGAAGCGTTGCGCCGGGGAGCTCCTCACCTGTAGTAATATCCTGCTTGGAAATTCTGACTTTTGTAGATTTATTCACAGCTTTAATTTCTATGACTTCGCCGTCCTCAGAAATTGTCACAGGGTAGCTTTCATCGCTGAGAATATATCCTGTGGGAGCTTCGATTTCCCTGACGATATACTCGCCGTATGGGATCTTGTCAAATTCAAAGTGTCCGTTTTCATCGGAAACAGCGGTCATATATGCGTTGTCGGCAGTAAACTCATCAGTATCAACAGCAAACAGTCCGAACAAAGCATTTTCAAGAGATTTCTCGTTTTCATCAACCTTTTTACCGCTGATTTTTCCACGTTTTAAAGCATTCTTAAACTCGCCGCAATCAACAGTAACAGTAGTTACTTCCTGTCCCATATACTCGAAGTTTACAAGGTACTTTTTACCGTTCAGAACATAATGCTCATCGGTTGCAATTTCCTGAACGTAATACTTGCCGAAAGGCAGAGCAGTATCAAACTTTGCGGACATATTTTCAGCAAGACTTATTTCAGAAATCAGTCCGTCAGCAGGAATTACCGAGCCGTCAGCGGCGGTAATATTCTCGGCTGCGAACAGTCCGAAACGAACTCGGGTATATTCATCGGAGTTACCGATGTTAAATAACTCGTCCTTTTCCATGACCTTAGAAAGTGAAATTTCTACACCCTGATAATCGTTGACAAATGACGTATTTACGGTATCACGAACAGCAATTTCCTGTCCTGCATAGGTCAGTTCAACAAACTGAGATTCTGCGTTAAGAGCATAGCCGTCAGGGGCAGTAATTTCTCTGACTTCATACTTGCCAAGATACAAAAGGTCTGTTTCTGCATATCCGTTTTCATCGGTCGTGATCTCAGCTACAACATCGCCGGCATTTGCTCTGATCGTGCCGTCAAGCGTCACAATATCTTCTACTGCGATAATCTGAAATACTGCACCGGACAGATTTCCGCTTGCAAAAACGGGAGTGTAAGTTGTCGGATTTACAATAGTTTCGCAGTTTTCGTCCGTGTAAGCAGATGATGCTGTAGCGACCGTTGTAAAAATATCACCTGTTTTCTGAACAGAAATTCTGCCCTTCTGTGCGGTATTTGTTTTCTCCACAACTACGGTTTCCACTGAACCGTCAATTGTAAATGGAACAGGATTTTTATCAAGCACATAACCCTCCGCCGACTGCACTTCGTGAAGCTCGTAATCGCCGTAAGCAAGCTCCTGCGGCAGCATCAGCGAGCCGCTTTCATCGGTGTAAAATGTGTCGAGAATCATTTCTGACGGATAGTAAATTTTTTGAGAAATATATTCGGAATTTGCACAGTCCCAAACCTTGAAGCCGATGCCCGAAACGGGAATTACATTGCCTGTTTCTGCGTCCTTCTTTACGATTTTTACAAAGGATTTTTTCACTGCGTCATTGATAAGATAGAAATATTCTTTTTCGTTTTCGCTGATAATCACTTCAAAATCATCGATCCATTCGGTATTTTCCCAACCCTTTGTCTGATGCACAATATACGTGCCGTAGGGGAGCATTTTTGTCGCAGCATAGCC
>NZ_QTVE01000041.1:6978-7373 GCF_003460465.1 Ruminococcus sp. AF37-20
TTGTCTGATGCACAATATACGTGCCGTAGGGGAGCATTTTTGTCGCAGCATAGCCGTTTTCATCGCATACGAGGTAGTCTTTTTCGCTGTCTCTTGCAGCTTCATAAGAGCCTGATGACTTGAGATAAACCTCAAACTCTGCACCGACTTCGGGAGTTTCGATCTGCGTTGAGCCGTCATCGGAATGCTTGATGATAGCAATATTCCCCTTGATCACGTCCTCGGTCACTGTCATAGAAATGGGGTTATGCTCAATGGAATAATTCTCAGCTTCTGCACCAACCGAGTACACAGTTTTGTCAAGCAGATAGCCCTCGCTTGGTGAAATTTCCTGAACCGTGTAGTTTCCGCAGACATACTCTTTTGTCTTGAAATATCCGTTTTCATCTGTGGTG
>NZ_QTVE01000041.1:7383-9044 GCF_003460465.1 Ruminococcus sp. AF37-20
TAGTTTCCGCAGACATACTCTTTTGTCTTGAAATATCCGTTTTCATCTGTGGTGTATTCGTCTATCAAAACACTGTCTTTAAACACGCCGTAAACCGCTCCCGCAAGGCTTGCATCGCCTTGTTTTTCAGCCTTTTCCGAGTCTTTTTTTGTAACTTCCAAAGTGAATTTTTTAAGCACATTTTCAAACGTTACAGAGGTAGTTTCATCAGCTGTCAAAGTAACCGTCTGACTGGCAGGAACAACATACTTTATGGGAACGTTTTTTTCAGAAATCGTGTAAACAATTTTCTGATTGTTACTGTCGTATACGGGGATATCGGAAAGAATTGCAACACCGTCAGAACCGGTTTTTATGCTGTAAGTCTTGCCGTTACCTGTGACAGTAAATTCTCTGCCTCCGTTCTGATTATCCTCAGACTGCTTGTTGATCTTAATAGAACCTGTTTTGAGTTCGTTGTTGAACTTTACATTGACAGTCAGATCAACGTCGCCGTCGGTAAGCTTGACATTCTTCGCCTTGGGAGTTTCATATCTCGTATCTACGTTGATTTCGGATATGGTATATGAAATTGCTTTTTTACTTGTAAGATCGTATACGTTAAGACCTTTAAACTCCGCAATTCCGCTTGAATTTGTCTTTGCCGTCTTGAAGTGAGATTTTCCGTTCTGAGTCCATGTTACTCTAAATTCACGCTGACCGATTATACCATCCTCGGCAGTTTTATTGATTATGATGTTTCCTTTAAGATAATCCTCGGTAACATTTACGTTTTCATTTGCATTAAGTGCAAATACTTCAGTTGATAGGCTGTAGCCTGTAGGTGCTTTGATTTCTTTAACATAATACTGCTTATTCGGAAGTTCAATCGAGCCGCTTCCGTTTTTATCGATTTTGATTTCTCCTGCTTTGTTTTTGCAAGCTTTATCAGTGTATACGCCGTAAATAGCCTGTGAACCGTCAATAGGACTGATACCATTGATCTTTACGGTATTATCAGCTTTATAGACTTTTGTAATAGTAAATTTCACATCTTTGGATGTGATCCTGAACGCCGACATATTCATGACAGTCGCAGTTTTACCGTCGGTCTTGTTATTGATAACAACTCCCTCAGAGCCGTTAGCCTCGATTCTCCAATGCCTGCCGCCTGCACCTTTTCCGTCACCGACTGTTTTGGAATTGATAAGACTTTCTGAAACGCCGATAGACTTAAGATAGCTTACTACCTCGTTTCTTGAATTGAATTCACCCATGTAAATCCACGCATGATCTTCGCCATATGGATTCTGAGCCACCACTACCGAACCGGGAGTAATCGTCGAACCGTCGGAACACTCCCAATAAGGACGGTCTGTTGTCTTGATATTTTTCTTTTCAACATCGATCTTAGAAGTTTTACCGCCGTAGCTGATAGTGCAGTTGTCGTTTACCGACAGCCAGTGATCGGTATCAACGGGAACAGGATTATTCCATGAAAAACCCGATGTTTTGTATCCAAGCTGTGTCAGCGTATAATACACAAGTCCCGAACAGTCGATACCGAGATTGTTTATCGTCCGTACCGACAGCGGAGTATACTGACCCTGATTGTATGCGTACCAGTATCCCTTATTCCCAAATGTATACGGAGAACCGAGAAGCGTCGCCGCCTTTGCGAT
>NZ_QTVE01000042.1:0-7675 GCF_003460465.1 Ruminococcus sp. AF37-20
CTTTTCTTTTTTCTTAATTTTGTCCAATATCTATTGTAGCACTACAGAAGTTGAAATAGCCATTTAAAATAAAATGTTGACTTGTAGGCTTTTTAATGGTATAATATAAAAAATATGTGGAAAGGATCATATATGATGAGAGTTGAGCTTATTACCCATACACCTGAGCCTGAAAAGGTGGTTGCTACTGCTGCAAAACTTTGCTATTCAAGCAGTGATATCGCCTCGCTTAGAGAGGGTCTTACGGAAGAAAAAACAAAGAGCTTTATTGAAAGGCTCGTGTCTATTGGTCACGAAAGCCCTATGGAACACGTTTCTTTTACTTTTGGCATAGAGGGGATATCCCGTGCCTGCTCTCATCAGTTGGTAAGACACAGAATTGCGTCTTACTCTCAAAAAAGCCAGCGTTATGTAAATGAAAGCGGCTTTGAGTTTATCACGCCACCATCAATAGAGGCTGTGCCAGAAGCAAAGGCTGAATTTGACAAGCAAATGGATCAGCTACTTGAGTGTTATAATAAGATTGCCGACATACTTACAAATACACATGAAAAGGCGTTTTTAGAGCAGGGTATGTCTGAAAAGGACGCACTTAACAAGGCTAAGAAAAAAGCCTATGAGGACGCAAGATTTGTTCTTCCAAACGCTTGTGAAACAAAGATAGTTGTGACAATGAACGTCAGAACACTGTTTAATTTCTTCCAGCATAGATGCTGTAACAGAGCACAATGGGAGATAAAGGCTGTGGCTGATGAAATGCTCAGACTTTGCAAGCAGGCCGCTCCTGAGCTTTTCAAGAACGCAGGTCCGTCATGTGTAATGAAAGGCAAGTGTCCAGAGGGCGCAATGAGCTGTGGAAAAATGGCTGAAGTAAAGAAAATTTACGGAGAAATGAATAATGTTGAATAGATCTGGACTTATAGTTCTTGAGGGACTTGATGGAAGTGGAAAATCAACTCAGTTTGAAAGGCTTTCTGCTTATTTCAGTGAAAATGACATAAAGCATAAGGCTATAAGCTTTCCTGACTATGATAATCCGTCGTCTGCGTTGGTAAAGATGTATCTTAATGGTGAAATAGGCAAAACGCCTGCTGACGTGAATGCCTACGCAGCTTCAAGCTTTTACGCTGTTGACAGATACGCTTGTTACAAACAATTTTGGGAACATGACTATAAAGAGGGAAGTCTTGTACTTGCAGCGAGATATGTTACGTCAAACTGCATTTATCAGATGACAAAACTGCCGAAAGAGCAGTGGGAAGATTTTATAGGCTGGCTTGAAGATTACGAGTATGACAAGCTTGGGCTTCCAAGACCTGACAAGGTGATATTCTTGGATATGCCAATAGAGATATCTCAAAAGCTGATGTCGGGAAGATACGGCGGAGATGAAAGCAAAAAGGATATCCATGAAGCAAATGTGGAGTATCTGAAAAAATGCCGTGAAGCCGCTTTGTTTACTGCTGAGAAACAGGATTGGGATATTATTCCTTGCAGCGACGGCATCGAGCCTTATACAAAAGATAAGATTTTCGGAGATGTTCTGGGGTTAATCAATAGAAAGTAATGTGTGTTTAATGTTTGATTTCAGAAAAATAAGTTTTGAGGACAAAGAATGGATAACCAAGTGTCTTGCAGTATCAGATTTCAGAGGAGCAGAATATTGCTTTGCAAATAATATGGCGTGGCAAAGACTTAATGACACTGTAATAACACATCATGGTGATTTTTATATAAGCTGTTCCTTTGAGGACGGTCAGCCGTATTTTACATTTCCCGCGGGCGTTAAAATAGACGTTGAGGGTAAAGAAAAATATATCAGGCTTTTTGATGAGCTTAAAGAATATGTTTCCGCCCAGGGAAAGCCGCTTATCGTATCTTCTGTAACAGATGATAACCTAAGCTGGATAAAAGAATATTATGGTGATAAAATCATCTGCGAGTATGATAGGGACAGTTCAGACTATATTTACAATGCTTCCGACCTTATCGAGCTTAAAGGCAAAAAGTATCACGGCAAGCGTAACCACATAAAGCGTTTCATGGACGAGCCTTGGGAATACAGAGAGCTTACTGATAAGGAAATAGACAGCTGTATTGAATTTTCGGCTGAGTTTTATAATAAGAATGACAACGCTGACGATCCTTCGGCGGTGGTTGAGCAATATGCTATTGATCTTTTTCTTACGAATATGGATAGGCTCGGACTTAAAGGCGCTGTGCTTTACAGAAATGATAAAATGACAGGCTTTACGGTTGGTGAACAAATAAATTCGGATACCTTTGTGGTGCATATAGAAAAAGCACTCGCTGACGTTCAAGGTGCATATCCTATGCTGTGTAGTCAGTTTGCATCGCATAATGCAAAGGGTCTCAGCTTCATCAACAGGGAAGAGGATCTAGGAATAGAGGGCCTTAGAAAGTCAAAGCTTTCTTATAATCCTGCTTTTCTTTTGAATAAAAATGTAATTACTTTCAGATGATCGAAAGGAGTCATTTGTTATGGTTTATGTATTTCTTGCCAATGGTTTTGAGGAAATGGAGGCTCTTGCCCCCGTGGATCTGCTCAGACGAGCAGGCGTTGAAGTTTTTACTGTAGGTGTAGGCTCTGATATGATAGTCAGCTCACACAACATTCCTGTCAAGACCGATACAACAGTGGATAAGATAGTTCTTAATGACGAGCTCGAAATGATAGTTCTCCCAGGTGGTATGCCGGGTACTATAAATCTTGAAGCAAGCCCTGATGTGCTTGGTGCAGTTGATTACTGTGCTGATAATAACAGATACATTGCCGCGATATGTGCCGCTCCGTCCATAATCGGTCATAAGGGTCTTCTTGACGGCAGATATGCAACTTGTTTTCCAGGCTATGAGAAAGATCTTAAAGGTGCGATACATTCTGCCAGACTTGTGGCTGTTGACGGTAAGTTCATCACTGCAAAGGGCGCAGGCTGCAGCATGAAGTTTGCACTCAAGCTTGTAGAGCTTCTTGTTTCAAAAGAAAAGGCAGAAGCCCTTGAATCAGGTATGCAGAGCAAATGACAGATAAAAAAGCTTTAAGAAAGCATTTCAAAGAGATACGTCTTAGTATGTCTGCGGAAGAAAGAAAACAGGCAGATGTGGCTGTTCAGCAAGCTTTCCTTGACAGCGAGGAGTATAAAAGCTGTACAACTGTGCTTGCATATGTTTCCTCTGATATTGAAGTGTCTACGGCGGAGATAGTAAGAAAGGCGCTAAAGAGCAAAATAGTGCTATGCCCGAGATGTGAAAAAAACGGCAATATTATGTATTTTTACAGAATAAACAGCACCTATGATCTCAAAGAGGGTAGGTTTGGCATTTTTGAGCCTGATGAAAGTTGTGAGAAATACTGCGTTTTTGACAATGCATTGTGTATCGTGCCTGCGCTTTCGTATGATAAAGACGGATACAGGCTTGGCTTTGGTATGGGCTTTTATGACAGATTTTTGGCTGATTATAATGGCATGAAGCTAGGCTTATGTTACGATAACTGTATGTCAGAAAGCTTTTGTCATGACGGCTATGATATCTCTGTAGACAAGGTATTTACTGATAAGGATATATATACTATAAACACAAAGGAAAGGAAGTAAATAATGGACGATCTGAATTTTAATGTTGACGATATAATAAATGATGTCAACGCAAAGATAAAGTCTGCCGAGAAAAATGAAGCAGACGAAGAAAGCGTTGAAGCAGAGCCTATCGCTGACAATGAGGACAGTTCCGAAGCCTGTGAACAGGCAGATAATACTGACGAGAAACCACAGGAAACTCCAGAAGCGACCGATGACAAGCCTGAACCTATCCTAGCTTTTCACGAGGACAAGTCAGAGGAAGACAAAAGCGAGGAAGACGAGGATAAAGAGCCTGAGAAGCCCGAAAAGCAAGAAAAAAAGTCAAAAAGCGGCAAAAAGAAAAAAAGAAAGAAAAGCAAGGTGAATAATTCGGTGTTTGGCGGAATTATACTTGTTATAGTAATTCTTACAGTCTCTTTAGTGCTTGCAGTGGGCGGCATTTCTATTGGCATGGAGTATTATGGTATCGGAAAAACTGACGAGGATATCAGATTTAATATCCCTGCAGGCTCAACAAACAGTGAGATAGCTGATATACTTGTAAATGAGGGAGTTATAAAGAACAAAAAGCTGTTTATGCTTGCTTTGAAATTTGAAAAGCCCGCAGCTATATATCCTGGTGATATCACACTTCAGCCATCAAGCGGATATTCTGAAATAATCGAAAAACTTTCACAAATGAGAGAGTCATACAAGACTGTAAGCATTACATTCACAGAGGGAGAAAATCTTCTTGACATAGCTAAAAAGCTTGAAGATAATGAGGTCTGCACTGCTGACGACTTCCTGTTTGAATTCAATAAAAATCAAGGCTTTGACTTTGAAAATGATGTTGATGATAACGGCGATATGTTCTATCGCATGGAAGGCTATTTCTATCCTGATACATATGAGTTTTATGTGAATGACAGCGCAGGAAACGTTACCAAGAAGCTGAGAGAGCAGTTTGAAAAGAAATACGAAACCGTCAAAGCTAAGATCAAAAATTCCGGTATGTCACTTAACGAAGTTATGACACTTGCTTCTATCGTTCAGCTTGAAGCCGCTTCTGAGGACGAAATGCCAAAGGTAGCTTCGGTATTTCTGAACAGACTTGACGACCCTGACACCTATCCTATGCTCCAGTCTGATACAACAACAAATTATATTAAGAATGTTATAAAGACCGAGGCTGACAACACAGCTTCTATCGAGCATTATACCGAGTGTTATGATACCTATAAGTGCAAGGGCTTGCCGGCAGGACCAATATGCAACCCTGGTATGGCTGCAATAAACGCTGTTCTTGAGCCTAAGAAGACTGATTACTATTACTTCTGTAATAATCTTAAGACGGGCGAAACATTCTATGCAAAGACACTTGACGAGCATGAGGAAAACCTTGTTAAGGCTGGACTTGCAAAGAAAAAGTAATAAAGGATTGAAATTTTAATGACTGAAAATAATTTGCTTGAAGTTCTTGCTCCTGTGGGAGATATGGAACGTCTTTATGCGGCGCTGGATTTTGGTGCTGATGCAGTTTATCTTGGAGGTACGGCTTTCGGAATGAGAGCCGCCTCTGCAAGCTTTGACGCTGAGCTTCTGAAAAAAGCCTGTGACGAGGCTCACAGCAGGGGTAAGCGTGTGTATCTGACCTGCAATACGCTTCCTCATAATGACGAGATAGTGCATTTAGAGCAGTTTGTGAATGACGCTCTTGCGGCAGGCGTTGACGCTATGATAGCCAACGATATCGGTGTTTTCTCACTGATAAAAAAATATGCACCTGATATGGAGATCCATGTTTCCACACAGGCTGGTATAGTAAATTATGTTACTGCAAATGAATTTTATAACATGGGTGCTAAGAGGGTAGTGCTTGCAAGAGAGCTTTCTCTCGAGGAGATCGCCGAAATAAGAGCAAAGACCCCTAAAGATCTTGAAATTGAGTGCTTCGTACATGGTGCAATGTGCGTAAGTTTTTCAGGCAGATGTTTGCTTTCCCAGTACCTTGTAAACCGTGACGCAAATCGTGGCGAGTGCGCACAGCCTTGCCGCTGGGGATACCACCTTATGGAAGAAAAGCGCACCAATGAGTTTTATCCTGTTTTTGAGGACGAAAAAGGAACTTATATCCTCAACGCCAAGGATATGTGTATGCTCAACCACATTGATAAGCTTGCTGAGGCAGGCGTGAACAGCTTTAAGATCGAGGGCAGAGCTAAATCTTCGTATTATGTGTCCGTTATCACAAATGCCTACAGAAGGGCTATGGATATCTATAAGTCTGATCCGGAGCATTTTGAGTTGCCACAGTGGCTTAAGGACGAAGTTTTCAAGGTAAGCCACAGAGCATACTGTACAGGATTTTTCTTTGGTCACCCAAAGGAGAGCCAGTATTACGAAAACGGCGGATATATTCGTGAATATGATGTTGTGGCTGTGGTTGACGGTTGTAGCGGTGGAAGAATATACTGTACTCAAAAAAACAAATTCAACAAGGGCGACGAGATTGAAGTGCTTTCACCTGTTGGTAGCCCTGTGAAGTTCACCGTGGAGGAAATGTTTGATGAATACGACAACTCCATAGATACTGCAAATCATGCAGCTATGAAGATGTCGATAAGATCAGATCTGACGTTCCCAGAACATTCTATAATTCGTATGAAAAAATAGCAAAAAAAGCCATGTGATTTTCCTCACATGGCTTTTTGTTTACTTCTTTTTCTTTTCAATTTCTTCAGACAATGGATTCGACTCCATGGCCTTTTTGATGTTTTCATCAGATAAATGGGTGTATATCTCAGTGGTCGCAATGCTTTTGTGACCGAGTATATCTTTCAGTACAAGAGTATCTACACCGCCGTGTTGGTACATTAGGGTTGCGGCTGTATGCCTGAGCTTGTGGGTGGTAATACCCAAATTGCTAAGTCCTGCACGCTGGAGCTGTTCATCTACTATTTGTTGAACACGTCGCTTGTTTATCCTTGTTTTGTTAGCTGACAAAAAAATGGCAGTTTGTTCCACGTGGGGACGGGTAGTGTCAATATACTCATCAAGTGCAGAAACACAAGCGTCGTTAAGATAAATAATGCGCTCCTTGCGCCCTTTGCCGAGGACACGCAGAGTTCTGTTATCTCGGCTGTAATCGCTTAAATTCAAGCCCACAAGCTCGCTCAGACGCATACCGCAGTTAAGGAACAGAGTAATGATACAATAATCACGCACCTGATTTTTAGAGTCGATATTACGCAGAAGCTCAAGGCTTTGTTCAAGAGACAGATATTTAGGTAAGGCTTGATTTATATGTGGCAATTCAAGATCATCAAGCGGATTGTTTGAAATAATCTTGGCTTTTTTGCAAAGATAAACATAGAATTGTTTCAAAGCTGAACATTTTCTTGCACGGGTTTTTGTGGAATTATTGCGCTCATCTTTGAGATACTTTAAATAAACATAAGCATCGTTTAGTGAAAAGCATTCGAGCCATTCTATTGGCGTTTCTTTTATTTTTATTTTATTGAAAGGCGTTTCGGCTGGAACTGCATGGTGCTTGACATTAAGATATCGCAGAAATGTTCGGATATCAATAAAATAAGCTTCTTCAGTGCGGTCAGAACGGTCTTTGACAACTTTCATGTTAGTTAGAAAATCGTCAAGATAATATGGGCAATCATCTACATATGCTTGTTTCATTTATATCTATTCTCCTTATTTATCACTTCTCTAAGTTTCACTAAATTTTTATTTAGTGAAACTTTCTGTACACGCTGTGTGAGGGGCTGTTTGTGGCTCTTTTTCGCTTTGATGGCTCTCCCCGTTGTGCACTGCTTTAAGTATACACCCTACTTTGTGGGCTGTCAAGCTATGCTACATTTGCGGTAATCCCTTGACAACAAAATTTATGATATCATATAAAGTAAGACGAGGTTAAAACCTTGCTCATATGATATTTTTTTGTGTATAGAAGTGGCTTACTTACGAACCTTTGTGAGCCACTTCATTATTTTTTGAACAAATTATTTTATAAATTTTCTCCAATGTAGATTTGTCAATCATATTGGACACTATTATTAAGAAATTCGATAGGCGAA
>NZ_QTVE01000043.1:0-7235 GCF_003460465.1 Ruminococcus sp. AF37-20
TGTTTTCCTGTTCCCATTGATGACACACTCCTTTGTTTTTATTATACAGGATTAGAAGATAAATTAAAGGAACTGCAAGCCGACATTTCGATGGAATTAACACGTTCAAAAATATCTGTAGACAGGCTTTTGCTCCGTCAGAAAGAGGGCTTTTTATCGGTTTTGCCGACGGGCAATAATGTATTCGCAAGCCAGTTTGAGCGTGTTCTTCCTGCTTCAAGTGTTGCTAATCTTTATCCTTTGAATTACAGCGGAAAAACGGACGAAAACGGCTTCTATATCGGCAGAGATAAGTACGGCAGCAACGTGCTTGTTGACTTTGACAAGCGTACCGAGGACAAGACAAATTCCAATATTTTAATTCTTGGCAACAGCGGTCAGGGCAAGTCGTATCTTATGAAACTTTTGCTGTGCAATCAGCGTGAGGCTGGGAAAAGTGTGTTGGTTTTAGATCCCGAAGCCGAGTACCGTGACATTTGTTCAAATCTCGGCGGAACATACATTGATATGATGTCGGGCGAATTTATGATAAATCCGCTTGAACCTAAAGCTTGGAGCGACGGCGAAAAAGCGGATATTGAAGATCCCGAAACGTTCAGAAAAGTCACAAGATTATCACAGCACATATCGTATTTAAAGGATTTTTTCAGAGCGTACAAGGACTTTTCTGACAGCGAAATTGACACCATAGAGATCATGCTTATGAAGCTGTACGCAAGATTTGGAATTGATGATTTTACCGATTTCAATACGCTGGACAGCGAAGATTATCCAATTATGAGCGACCTCTACGAACTTATTGAAAAGGAATTCATGGCGTTTGATTACGAGAAAAAACATCTTTATACCGAAGAAATGCTGCAGAATATCTGTCTTGGACTTCACTCCATGTGCAAAGGTGCGGAAAGCAAGTACTTCAATGGTCACTCCAACATCAAGGACTGCGAGTTTATCTGTTTCGGAGTGAAAGGTCTTATGGACACTAACAAAAGGCTCAAGGATACGCTGCTTTTCAACATTCTCAGCTATATGAGCAATCAACTGCTCGGCAGAGGAAATACAGTTGCCGCAGTAGACGAGCTGTATTTGTTTCTCACAAATATGACGGCGATTGAGTATATTCGCAACGGCATGAAGCGTGTTCGTAAAAAGGAGTCCTCATTTATTCTGGCAAGTCAGAATATTGAGGACTTTTTACTGCCTGAGATCAAGGAATTTACCAAGCCGCTGTTCAGTATTCCATCTCATCATTTTCTGTTCAACCCCGGTAATATTTCACCGACTGCTTTTATTGATACCTTGCAGCTTGAAGAATCGGAGTACAGCTTGATAAAGTATCCCGAACGTGGCACTTGCCTTTACAGGTGCGGAAACGAGAGATATTTGTTACAGGTCATCGCTCCGCAGTACAAGGCTGTGTTGTTTGGAAACGGTGGTGGTCGGTAATGTCTGCAACAGTTGCGGTTGCTCTGAAAAAGGTAGCGATATATATTCTGGGCGACGAAAAGAAACGAGGAAAGCTGTTTGTTCTGATCGGAAGCATCGCCGCAGGATTTATTGGACTGATGTGCCTGCCCGTAGCTGTGCTTTCGAGCATGGGCAGCATAGAGATCGAACAGCCTGAAATTAACGCTGAAATGTTCAGCGATTCGTCTTTGTTTGAAAGCCTTGACAGCGAACAGCAGGCGAAAATAACCGAAATTCAAAACAGCGGTCAGGAAATTGAGGACGCCATGAGGGGCGCAGGGGTTCGCTCTCAGACCATAAAAGCACAGCTGATATATATGTCATATTTCGATGATGTGCAGAATTTCAATGCGCAGTCCTATGCCAACCTGTTCGCCGTTGCTCCGAATGACAGCGATCTGATCGCTGCGATAAATTCAACTTACGGTTTGGAAATCGACTATGACGAATTTATGAGGACCTACACTTGGGTTATGAATTCCACCATAAATGAGTATATGTTTACGGATAGAACAACAAAAAATTGTTCCGATCTTGCGGCTTGGGCGGAGAATGCGTACATCTCAGGCTGGGGATTTAAGCAGGGTGCAATCGGAAATCGTGACTATGTTGACCGTATCAGATATGCCGATAATGCAGGACTTATGCTTGGATATCTGAACTATAATCCCACGGAAAAAGTGTTCAATTCCGATCATAATACGCTTGTTTTCACCGAGCAAGGCAGTCTTGATACCATGCCTGAGGTCGCAGGTATAGGACTGTTTGACGGCAGTCAGCATGGGATATATGTCGGTGACGGCGAGGTGATTTACTGTTCCGAATCAGCAGGATATGTGACAAAAGACCTTGTTTCAAACGGCGGTTGGACAAGCTGGTGTACCTATGAGGGCGTGGATTATCCGCAGGAAGTGCGGGATAAAATTGATGAAAACGGAGGTGACAGCGAATGAAAAAATCAGTTGCGATAACAATTAGTGATGAAAGATTAGCGGCTCTGGAAATGTATTTGGAGCAGAAAAATATTAAGCTTTCGGATGAAATCGACAAGTGCATTGACGGCTTGTATCAGAAAAATGTACCGCAGAATGTTAGGAATTTTATTGAGATGAAGTCGGAAAAGAAGCCTGCCAAAAAGTCGAGAAACTCTTTGCCTGCCGAAACGGAAAAGCTGTCCGAGCAGTAACAAGCCACAGTTCGCACCGTGTCGCCCCGTGTGGCGAGGTTCGGCGGTCGGTGGGGTAAGTTTACCATAGGAGTGGTTAAACGGCTTTGTGGGCATTTGTCGCAGAGTTTGAGAATGGTGGGAATCAGGAGATTTCGGGTGGGTTTATGAGGGCAAAGCCAATAGGATTGGCTTAAATATTATATTGCAAGTTAAAGTTTCGGGGTTGAAACCCCGAAACAGTTACAGCGGACGGCAAAGCCGACCGCATTTTGCGAGATTTACAGAGTTTTCGGCAAAGGGGTTGTAAAATCGGGGATTTTGAAAATTAGGGGTTGCAGTGGCAGAAAACAGCGTAAAGCCAAGGATTTAAGAGGTGTTGTAAGATGAGTTTTGAGAATAAAGTAAAATTTGCGCTATGGGCATATCCCGAAACGTTGAAAGACGTGGAGGTTCACTACAAAAACGACAACTGCAAGTCGCAGAGTGAGTTTATTGAAAAAGCGATCAAGTTCTACATCGGTTATCTTGATGAGGAAAAAAGCGTGAATTACATTTCACCAATGATAACCGAAACAGTCAAAGCTACAATTAAGGGTACGGAACAGCGGCTTGCCCGCTTGCTTTTCAAAGTTGCAGTTGAGCTTGGCAAGCTGTCGCATATGACTGCGGCGATAAATGATGTGGACGATGAAACGCTTAGAAGTCTTCATGCCATGTGCGTTAATGAAGTCCGTAAAATCAACGGTATTATTGATTATGAGGACGCTGTGGAGTATCAGAAGGAGTGATTTTTAATTGCCAAAATTAATTGTTACAAGCCGCTATCTTAAAAGCGGCTCTGGAAAGAAAAAACAGCTGTACCATTATGTAAAATATATTGCAACCCGTGAGGGTTCAGTCCCGATACCGAATGCAAATGAAACAGCTCCTGCTACGAAAAGTCAGCAGGAGCTTATTTCATCTCTGCTGCACGATTTCCCCGACAGCAAAGAGTTATTTGAGTATGAGGATTACCAAAAGAATCCCACAATTAAAAACGGTTCAGCGCTCATATCGGTAATACTTGACCGAAACATGGACAGGCTTACAAGTCGTGAAAATTATGTTGGATATCTTGCAAACCGTCCCGGCACAGTCAAGTTTGGTTCTCACGGTTTATTCTCACAATCGGACGAGCCTATTAATCTTGAAAAGGTTGCAAAAGATATTGCAAACCACGGCGGTAACGTCTGGACTCATGTCGTTTCGCTGCGCAGAGATAACGCTCAGGCAATGGGGTATGATAATTTAAAAGCGTGGCGGGAATTAGTCAAGCGGCAGATTTCTAACATTGCAAAGAATCAAAAAATTGATATGGCTAATCTGAAATGGTATGCCGCCTTTCACGATAAGAAAACGAATCCCCATGTGCATATCATCGTGTACTCCACAAACGAGCGTGAGGGATTTCTCACTAATCATGGTATTGAAAAAATCCGCAGTGGTTTTGCAAACGATATTTATGCGGACGAACTTCACCATCTCTACGCACAGCAGACCGATTTGCGCAATCAGATGAAAAAAGAGTCTGAGCAGTTGATGAAACAGCTTGCGGATAACATTTCACAGAATGATGTTGATAATGCAGAACTAATTGATCTTGTTGCAAAACTGCATGAACAGCTTAATTCTTCTAAAGGCAAAAAGGTATACGGATACTTGAAAGCGGATGTGAAGAAAACTGTTGATGAGATTTTTATAAGGCTTGCGGAAAACGAATCAATTCAAAAAATGTACTCCCTCTGGTGCGAAATGGAACAGCAGAAGCATGATGTTTATTCGTCAGCAAGAGTTCAGTTTCCGAAGCTTGCGGATAACAAGGAGTTTAAGTCCGTTAAAAATATGATCATTCAGACCGTGCTGGATATGAATAGTCCTGTTGTTGATATTGAGATTGAAGAACCGGAACTGACAGAAAAAACTGATGATGACATAACAGATATTCCTCCGCAGATTGATGAGTTTGATAATGCGATTTATTTTGATAATGACGATATGGCTGCCAATGGTTTTTCATGCAGCAGCAAAATCTCGCCAAAAGAACCCGATGATTCTCCGAAAAGCAAATATTATTTAAAATGGAGCAACGCATACAAAGAAGCCTGCAAGCTGATTTATAACAAGCAATCAAAGCTTGAAGATTTTCAAAAAGCGGAGCAGCTTTTGCTTAACGAATCAGGGGCAGGTAATGTTCTTGCGATTCACGATTTGGGAAAACTTTATTCCACGGAAAAGCTTGGTGCAAAAGAGGAAGAAAAGTCATCCTCATTCTACAAAGAGGCATTGCAGGGCTTTATGGAGATAGAGCCGGATTCGGACTATATGTTCCCATACGAACCTAAATTCAAGGGACAGGTCATGAAACCTGCGGATATGCGTTCTTACGTTTGGTATCGCATTGGTAAAATGCATTGCTATGGGTTAGGCACAGAACAGGATTATGAAAAAGCGTTTCAATGGTTTTTGAAGTCATCTCAGGAGGGCCACAAATTCGCACAATACAGTCTCGCTAACCTATACTATTATGGCAACGGCGTGGAAAAAGATTTGTCGCAGGCCTTTTTGTGGTATCAGAAATCGGCTTCTCAGGGTCAGCCGTATGCTTCCTATGCCGCTGCGCAAATGTACAGCAAGGGTGAATATGTTGCTGAGAATAAAGAAACCGCACAGAGATATTACAAAGCTGCATTGTCAGGATTTCTTGAACTCGAAAGCAAGGATCAGGCTGACGATAACCTATTTTATAAAATTGGAGTTATGTACAAAAACGGACTTGGAACGGAAGCTGATATTTCAAAAGCCATTGATTACTTCAAACGTTCCGCTGAGATGAATAACAAGAATGGTCTGTATGAATATGGCAAAGCATTAATTCAGGGAAACCACATTGAAGCTGATTTGGAGAAGGGGTTGGAGTGTGTAGAAAAAGCAATGAAACTTAAAAATTCCAATGCAAAGCGTTTTTTTGCATTGGAATATATTTCGGGTGAACATTTTTCACAAGATATTGAAAAAGGACTATTTATGTTGACAGAATGTGCAGATAAGGGTGACAGTTTTGCTTGTTTTCAGTTGGGTCAGTTTTATTTGAAAGGTGAAATTGTCACGCAGGATTTAGAAAGAGCAGAGAAATATTTGCTGCTTGCAGAGGATAACGAATTCACACAGTATGCTTTTGGGAAGTTGTATTTGCAGGAAGAAAAGTATGATATTCAAAAGGCGGTAGATTACTTTGAAAAATCCGCTGATAAGAATATGTGGTCAAGCTATCAGCTCGGCAGGCTTTATCTTTTCGGAGCAGATGAACTTGAAAAGGATAAGGAAAAGGCTGTGGAGTGGCTCACAAAGTCCGCAAATGATGGTAATGAGTACGTTCAGAATATGCTTAACAATATTGATGATTTTGAAAATATGCTGCTTAGAAATACTGTTATGGGATTGTTTGTGAATTTAAGTCGCTGTATTGAGGATAATTATTCGCAGAAGCAGTGTTCTTTAAAAATACAAACTGATAGAAAGCTCAGAAAAATGATACAAAAGAGAAAGTCAGGAATTGGCATCAGAGAAGAACAAAATATGACTAACTAAGAAATATCTTAAAAGCTATATTCAAAGAAAAGATAGGTTTTCTCCCATATGTTATGTAAATCTCCAAAGTAGTGTATAATAAAAGAGCTGAGACCCACCGAAAAAAAGTCTGTAAAAACGCAGTCAACTATGGTAAAATATAAATAACACAGGAGGCTGATTTTTTATGGGAAGAAGAAAAAGAGAACCAATGAGCGAAGGAAAAAAGAACATCATCGGAATGCTGCTCGAGGAGTATGATATCCGATATCACAGACCGCCTTCTTCCGCAGATAGAGGACTGGCAGAAACGTCCTCTGGGCGAGGTTTATCTCATTGTATTTATTGATGCTGTACATTTTTCTGTACGAGAAAACGGACAGATAAAAAAACTTGCAGCATATGTAATCCTTGCAGTAAGCTTGACAGGTCACAAAGAAGTGCTGTCCATACATATCGGTGAAAACGAGAGTGCAAAGTACTGGCTTGGCGTTCTGAACGAGCTGAAAAATCGTGGTGTAAAGGACGTCCTCGTGATATGTGCCGATGGTCTTTCGGGTATGAAAGGAGCGCCGTATCAGCGGCATTTCCGCAGACAGAATTACAGCGTTGTATCGTTCATCAGGTGCGAAATATGCTGAAATACGTTGGCGAAAAAAGCAAGAAAGAATTTGCTAATGATCTGAAAACAATTTACCAGGCGCCGTCTGAGGACGCTGCACTTGAACGGCTTGAGCGTGTGACGGAGAAGTGGGAGAAAGATTATCCAAACGCCATGAAGAGCTGGTACAAAAACTGGGATGTGATCTCACCGATCTTCAAGTTTTCCGCTGATGTGAGAAAGGTCATTTACACCACCAATGCGATCGAAAGCCTTAACAGCGGCTATCGTCGTCTGAACAAACAGAGAAGCGTGTTTCCCAGCGATACGGCGCTGTTAAAGGCACTGTATCTTGCAACTCATGAAATAGCGAAAAAATGGACTATGCCGCTG
>NZ_QTVE01000044.1:0-654 GCF_003460465.1 Ruminococcus sp. AF37-20
CTTGACAACCGAATATCAACTCTGCAAGTACGTTAATCACACGGTCGGTATGAAATCTCGGCAGCCAAATGAACCATGCGCGACGACCTCAAAAAGAGAGCGATAACCATGACGTTCAGACCTTTGGACAGCAACCAAAGTCGGCGATGAAACGTGTGAGGATAATGATACTTCCCAGTGAGGGCTGATATAGCGGGTGAGAGTCCCATGATGCGGTTACGCTGACCGCAGCTTGCAGAGTTCCGCCGTGACGGTCGTTGAGAACAAATATCACGGAAAATCGTCTGAAACTAACGAATCAGACGAAGGCAAAACGAAGTTATACGGCGGTTTGCGTTATAGCAGACCGCCATTTACATATTAAATTCACAAGAACAGGAGGCTGATAGTATGAATGATATATCAGAAGAAAAAGAAACGCCGAAGCTATTTGACTTTCAGCTAAAATCAAGTAAATTCGGCATTGATGTTAGAATCCCGTGCATAAAGCTTTCAGATAATCACCCATGCAAAGGCTGTGTGTGGTATGACAGGAATACCGACGTACTGTTTTGTCCGTTTCATAAGTGTGTAAGATACAGAAAAGGTGAATGAAATGCTGATTAAACGTGGAGATATTTTTTACGCAGATTTGAATCCCGTGGTCGGCTCAGA
>NZ_QTVE01000044.1:664-7225 GCF_003460465.1 Ruminococcus sp. AF37-20
TAAACGTGGAGATATTTTTTACGCAGATTTGAATCCCGTGGTCGGCTCAGAGCAAGGCGGTATTCGTCCTGTGCTGGTGGTACAGAATAATGTGGGAAACAGGCACAGCCCAACGATCGTGGTTCTTCCGCTTTCGACGGCAAAAAAGCATTATCTTCCCACTCATATTCATATCCGAGGTTCAAAAACATTGCCCAAGGATTCAATCGTGCTTGCGGAACAGATACGGACGATAGACAGATACCGATTGAAAAGTTACGTGGGTTCAGTTGATTTTGAACTTATGGAAAAAGTAGAAAAAGCGATGAAAATAAGTATAGGAGTTGATTTTGATGACTAAATTTGGACAAGCAGAATACAGCGATTTTATGGCGAGAGTATTTGCGGACAAGCTTGATGAAATTCTTGAAGCAGCCGACAAACAGAATTTTAACAGCAAAAATACGGAAGATATATACGGTCAGTTCCCGTCTTCAAGGGACGCAGCATAAGGGGGTTAAGAAATGTTAGGATTTATTATTGGATTGCTTGCAGGCGGTACAGCGGGAGTAATCACAATGTGTCTTTGCACTGCGGCAAAGCAGGCAGATGAAAATATGTCAAATTCGGACAAGTAATTTTGTCCGGTTTGGTGATACCTTTCTGAAAAGATTTGTGGTATCCTTGTTGGTAAAACGGAGGTGAGGAAATGCCGACAGTAACGGTTATACAGCCGACAATAGCAGAAGAAAAAGCAGTCAAGATACGTTGTGCCGCATATTGCCGAGTAAGTTCCGACAGCGAAGATCAGCTCAATTCCTTTATGGCTCAGACAAGGTATTACAGTCAGGTTTTTGAGGATTCAGAAACAGAGGAACTCATCGACATATATGCTGACGAGGGTATCACAGGAACCCGTGAGGACAAGCGTGACGAGTTTCAGCGAATGTTAAAGGACTGCCGCAAGGGTAAGATCGACAGGATTTACACCAAGTCAATCAGCCGCTTTGCCCGAAATACAAGGGATTGTCTGAAGAACGTAAGAGAACTGAAATCCCTTGGTATCACAATATATTTTGAGAAAGAGAATATTGATACTGCCAACATGACCGATGAAATGATGATAACGATCATGGGCGGTTTGGCGCAGGAGGAATCGACTTCGATCTCTCAGAATATGCAATGGAGCATAAGGAAACGTATGGCTAATGGAACATATATAGTATCCCATGTTCCATACGGATATACGAAATCTGGAGGAAAAATGATTGTAAATCCTAGAGAAGCTGAAATTGTAAAGCGCATATATGAAGATTTCTTGAATGGAAAAGGACTCCTGCGGATAAGTAATGACCTTAATGCAGGGGGGATTCCAAAAAAACTCAAAAGGCAAACCTTGGAACAAAAATGTTGTACGGTATGTACTGACAAATGAAAAATATATTGGGGACTGTCTTTGGCAAAAGAAATTTACCGAGAATGTATTCCCTTTCAGGAAAAGCAAAAATCAAGGTCAGGTGGACAGCTACTATATAACCGACGCTCACGAGCCGATTATATCAAGAGAGGACTTTACAAAGGTTCAAACGCTTTTAAAACAGCGCGGCGAATATTACGGTAATACCGAATTTAAGCAGTATCCGTTAACTATGAAAATTTTCTGTGATAATTGCGGAAAAATATATAGACGCAAAAACATAAATGGAAAAACTTATTGGGTATGCCGAACGCATGATAACAGAGCAAAAGATTGTCCGAATAAGGCAATAGCTCAGAAATTGATCTATATTTCATTTATCAGATTATGCAATAAGCTGTGGTACAACTACAAGCAAATTCTTGTACCTCTCCAAACGTCGTTACAGGATTTAAAGCTGAAAAAATTCAGCGGAAACACCAATGTTATGGATATTCACAAAGAAATCGCAAAACTTAAGGAGCAGACCCATGTCCTTGCAAGACTGAAAACGAAAGGATTTCTGGACGAGGCAAAATACATTGAGCAGACTACGGAGCTTACAGCTAAAATCAATAAACTGCAATCCGAGCTGAAAAAGCTTACACGTTCCGACGATGAGAATGAAACGCTTGATCAGATTGAAATGTTGATTGATTTTTTTGAAAAGCGAGATAATCCGATAACCGAGTTTGAAGAATTGGCATTTGAGAGTATAGTTGAGAAAATTGTTGCTACAGATCAGCATGAACTGGAGTTTCATTTGATCGGCGGATTGAAGTTAAAAGAAAACATATAACGGAAAGTGCCTTGCAGTAAAATTGCAGGGCATATTTTTGTCGGTTTTGGTACTGGATTTCCGCAGAAGTTTGTGATATTGTTGTACATGGAGGTGAAATTAGATGCCCAAAAACAGAGTAATACCGTTCGGCTACTGCATGAAAAGCGGCGAAATAACTACAGAACCGAAAGAAGTTTGCGCAGTTGCGGAAATTTTCAGCGAATATCTGAACGGCAGCAGTTTACTTCAAATCGCAAAGCTAATGGAGTCTAAAAAAATACGATATACTGAGGATTCTGACCGTTGGAACAAAAATATGGTCAAGAGAATAATCGAAAATGAGAAATATCTCGGAACTGACAAATATCCGCAGATAATTGATGAGGATATTTTCAGGCAGGCTAATGAAAAGCGAGTGAGAAAAGCTACTACGCTTAATCTGGTATGCGACGATTTACAGGAAATCAGAAAGGTTACATACTGCGCCGAATGCGGAGAAAAGCTTTTCAGAAAAACTAACGGCAAAGGACGTGAATATTGGAACTGCGGAAATCCCGATTGCTTTAAATATGAATATAGGTTGACAGACCAAATGATAATAGGAGCGGTGCTGACTGTTTTAAACACTGCTATTGCAAATCCCTGCCTATTAGAGTACGGCGGCGAAGTGAGCACATATTCCCCTACCGCCGATGTGATCCGTAAACAAAATGAAATTAATCAGATGTCCGATTCTATACAAGTGGACTTTGACCGAGTGAAATCTGAGATTTTCAGGCTTGCCGAGCTGAAATACGACTGCTGTACTTACAATGACAGTCCGCAGAAAACTAATGAAATCAAGGCTCTGCTTGAAAATCACGAACAATTAAATACGCTCGATATTGGCTTATTTAAGTCCTGCGTAAACAGGATTTTGATAAGCCATTTTTGTACCATAGAGGTTGAACTCATAAATGGAGTGCGAATTAAAAATATAACGGAGAAGGACAATTTGAAAGCAAAGCTTTCAAATGCGAGTTTTGACCTTTGCGGACAAAGTCCGCAATTTGCTGCGCAAACCGTTCAAAACATCGAGGAGGTAAATAATGAGCACAGCATCGAATGTAACGATAATTCCTGCCAAAGCGCAGACGGAAATAAACCGTGATAAATATCACCAATTGAGAGTAGCTGCATACTGCCGAGTGTCCACCGAACAAGAGGAACAGCAAAACAGCTATCAGGTTCAGATCGCATATTACACAGACTTGATAAATCGCAAAAAAGAATGGACTCTTGCCGGAATTTTTGCCGACGAAGGTATCAGCGGTACACAGACAAAAAAGCGTACCGAATTTAATCGCATGATCCGTATGTGCAGAAACAAGAAAATCGACCTTGTAATTACCAAGTCGATATCGAGATTTGCCCGAAATACCGTTGATTGTCTTGAGTATGTCAGACAGCTTAAAGACTTGGGTATCGGAGTTGTTTTTGAAAAAGAGAACATCAATACGATGACAATGACTTCTGAATTTATGATAGCTCTGTACGGAAGTTTTGCTCAGGCAGAATCGGAGTCAATAAGCAAAAATGTAAGCTGGGGAAAAGAAAAAGCTTACCGTGAGGGCAAGGTACAGTTTCAGTATAAATATCTTCTCGGTTACAAAAAAGGTGCAGACGGCAAGCCTGAAATAGTTCCTGAAGAAGCGGAAACAGTTAAGCTGATTTTTAATATGTACCTTGACGGATACACGCTTTTAAATATCGCAGATACGCTTATGGCTCAGGGCAGAAGGACGGCTACAGGCAAAAATATTTGGAGTAAAGGCGAGGTTCAGCGTATTCTGAAAAATGAAAAATATGTCGGCGACGCACTTCTGCAAAAAAGTTTTACGGTGGACTGCATAACTCACAAAGTGGTGAAAAATAACGGTGAACGTCCTATGTATCTTGTGACAGACCATCATACGCCGATTGTTGACCGTGACACGTTCAATCGAGTACAGCAGGAGCTTGCAAGGCGAACTTCCAAGCGTAAAATCAGCGATAAAACCAAAACTGAGCAAGGCAAATACAGCGGAAAATATGCGTTATCAGAGCTGTTGATATGCGGTCACTGCGGAACTCCATACAGACGCAGGGTGTGGTCAAGAAACGGCAAAAAGCAGGTGGTCTGGCGGTGCATAAGCCGTTTGGAACACGGCAAAAAGTACTGCCCCGATTCACCTACGATAAAAGAAGAACAGCTACACCAAGCGATAATTCATGCGATAAATAATTACTATTCCTGCCGAAATGATATTGTGCGGATTTTAAAAGCGAATATCGGTTCGGTGCTTGAATGTCAAGGTCAGGAGGAAATCCTCTCAGCAGAAAAAAGACTTAGGGAAATCGACCAAGCAAGGAATGATTTAGTGGACTTAATCGCTTCAGGCGGCTGCGATGAGGATAAGCTTGACAGCGAGTTTGCGAAGCTTTATTCGGAAGAACAGCAATTAAGCGAACGTCTTGAAAATCTGAAATTGCAGAACAAAACTTCAGAAGAAACACAGGCGAAACTTGATGAAATTATGAATATGATAGAGCATGAGAAATTTGAGTTAGAAACATTCGATAATGTGCTGATTCGCAAATTAATCGAGTGCATAAAAGTACTGAGCAAGACCGAAATATTGGTGATTTTCAAGGGTGGCTACGAAGTTAAAGCAGAAATTGAATAACGATTAAATTTACGGCTTGCGGAGAGATATGCAGGCTGTTTTTGTTGGGAGGCGGTTATTTGGCAGGCAATTTTGATGGGATAAAGACAAGAAATTTTGGCATTGAGATAGAAATGACGGGTCTTACAAGATGTCAGGCGGCAAAAACGCTTTCAGGTGTTCTGGGCGGAGAAGTTGTCCATGAAGGTGGTACTTATGATAAATATACAGTAAGAGATTCCAAAAACAGAGATTGGTCTATTGTGTACGACGGAAGTATCAACTGTTACAATGCAAACGGCGACCGAGCGTCCAAATCCTACAGTGTGGAAATGAATTCTCCTGTTCTTGAATATGAGGATATTCCGCTTTTGCAGGAGGTTGTACGAGTTCTTAGAAAAGCGGGCGGAGTAACAGGTCCGAGATATTGTGCAGGCACGCATATTCATATTTCGGCAGACGATTACACTCCGCAGCAGATACGCAATCTTGTAAATATTTTTGCAAGTAAGGAGGACTTTCTGTGGGACGCTTTGCAGGTTTCTTCTGCTCGTGAATCCTACTGTCACAAGATGGATAAGCAGTTCATCGAGGAAATTAACCGAAAAAAGCCTAAAGATATGGAAGAAATAAAGGGACTTTGGTATCACGGCAGAATGAGCGAACAGTTTCAGCATTACTCAAATAGCCGATATGTTATCTGCAATCTGCACTCATTCTTTCAGCATGGTCATTACGAGATAAGGGCATACAACGGAAGTCTTCATGCCGGTGAGGTAAGAAGTCAGATAGTTCTTGCGCTTGCCATAAGCAATGCGGCAATGACTAAGAAATACTGTTCTCCGCACGTTTCGCAAAGCGACAATATGAGGTACAGCTTTCGTGTATGGCTTTTGAATCTTGGACTTATCGGAGATGAGTTCAAGAATTGCAGAACGCATTTGCTAAAACATTTGGATGGCGATATTGCATGGCGGCACCCGGAGGACGGAATCGCTGCAAGGGCAAAGCTGAAAGAAAAGCGTGAAGCTGAACGGCAAGCCGCCCGTGGGCAGCGTGTCGAGCCTGTAAGCGAGGTTCAGGAGTTAAACGAAAATGTATCCGATGAAAATTCAGAGCCGACAGAGAGCGAATGTGAGAACTTTGAAGAAGATGAAGAAATGGGCATGGAAATGTCAATGTGATCGGAGGTAGAGAATGAAAAATAAACAGTTATATATTGCATATGGAAGCAATATAAATTTGGAGCAAATGGCATACAGATGTCCACATTCAAAGGTTGTAGGAACATCAGAAATCAAGGATTATGAATTAGAGTTCAGGGGCGTTGCAACAATCGTTCCGAATAAGGGTGCAAGAGTTCCCGTTCTGATATGGGAGCTTGACGAAAGGGATTTGCCTACTCTTAACAAATACGAAGGCTACCCCAGTTTCTACAGGCAGGAAAAAATGACCTTTGAAATGGACGGAAAAACCTACGAAGGTATGGCATATCTGATGAATCGTGGGACAATTTCTCCACCGAGTCAGCAGTATTACAACACGATTTTGCAGGGATACAGAGAAAACGGTTTGGACGAGAAATATCTTCAAACAGCTCTTGAAAATTCTCAGCAGCTTGAGTATTACGTGAATGATGAATTCGATGAGGATTTTGATGA
>NZ_QTVE01000045.1:0-7041 GCF_003460465.1 Ruminococcus sp. AF37-20
AGAATATTTTTGTTTTTTGCGCTGTCTACTTGACAGGGGGCGGGTCAAGTGGGAGTGCCGCTTTTTGATATATTTTTAATAATTATTAACAAAATATCACAAAATTACTCTATAAATAGTTGTATTATTAAATCATATAATTATGACGGTAGAAAATGCCGTTAAAAATAACGGAGGAAAGAATATGTCTTACAACGAATTTTTACCAAGCTACTCTATTGGCGACGATTGCTACAAAGAAATACCTTATGTTACCCGACGTTATGGAAAAACCGCTGTTGTTATCGGTGGAAAGACCGCTATGGAAAAGGCTAAGCCTGAACTGCTTGCGGCTCTCAAAGGCTCTGACCTTGAGATAACCGACTTCATATGGTATGGCGGTGACTCAAATTATGAGAACATTGAAATGCTTAAAGCTATGCCGGAAGTGCAAAATGCAGATATGGTCTTTGGCGTTGGCGGCGGACGTGCCGTTGATACTGTAAAGACCCTTTGCGACAGAATTGACAAGCCGTTTTTTACTTTCCCGACCCTTGCTTCTAACTGCGCTTCCTGTACGGCAATATCTGTTATCTATAACGCTGACGGCACTTTCAAGGAATATGCTTACCTCAAAGCACCTGCGCTCCATACTTTCATCAACACAAAAATAATCGCAGAATCACCTGAAAAGCTTTTCTGGGCTGGTATCGGTGACGCTCTCAGCAAAGAGTACGAGGTGGTCTTTGCCTGCCGTGATAAGGATATGACCCATACGCCTTTGCTTGGTAGAGTTCTTGCAGAGGCATGCACAAAACCGCTTGTATCCTACGGAAAAAAAGCACTTGAGGATTGCAGAAATAACGTTTCTTCAAAGAATATCGAGCAGATAGCTCTCGATATCATCATTACAACAGGTCTTGTTTCAAATTTTACTGTTCATCAGAACAACCCCGATCCAAAGGACGATTACTATTATAATTCATCTCTTGCCCACTGTGTTTACTATGGCGCTTCGCTGTTTCCAAAGTGCGAGCATGGCCACCTCCACGGAGAGATAGTTTCATTCGGTGTGCTTTGCCTGCTTACATATGACGAGCAGTTTGAAGAACGTCAGCGTATTTTTGAGTTCAACCACAGTATAGGTCTGCCATGCACATTAGGAGAGATAGCTCTGACAGAAGAAGATGTCCCAGCCATTGCACATAAGACGGCAAGCGTTGTTGAGTGGACTTATGTTCCTGGCGAGCCTTCGGAAGAAAAGTTTATCAAGGCGATACTTGATACCGATAAGGCAGGAAAGGAATTTCTTGCAAAGAGAATATAAGCGCCTTTCCTTTAATAACATCAATAAAAATGATGCTTTGGTCATTAAATCAAGGCATCATTTTTTTATGCAATGTTAATAAGAGATAAGCTCATTAAAAAGCTTTACAGCAAATCTGTCTGTCATTCCTGCAATGAAATCTATTATTGACTGTGCATAGATCAAATTTGTTTCTAGGCTTCCATATATTTTTATGTTTTCACAATTCAAAGCTTCGGATCTTAATTCTCCGGCGGGTACAATATCAGTAACACAATATTTTGCAAGCCATTTTTCAAAAGAAGATATAAGTAAAGGGTAATATCTTTTTGCCGTATCAAGTGATTCAAAAGAATGCTTTCCGTCATATAGCTTGTACAACGTTTCAAAGATCTGCGATAAAACCAGCTCAGAATACTTTTTGAACGCATCAAAACGCTCGCTGTTATATATCTTATCGTAGTTGAATTTCTTTATGGTATTCAACTGTGAAAGAAATTTATCGCTAAGGCATATACCTTTTTCGTGAGAGCTGTTCTGACATACGTCAATAATAAGATTATGCATTATTACTGTTGTGTTGATAGCGTTTATATCGTTTGCCTGTGCCATTTTTTTCAGAGTATGCTTCGCTTCGTCGTCAATAAAGCCTAACTGAATTGCGTCCTCGATATCCCGTCCGACATAAGCTATCTTGTCAGATAATTTTACAACGCACCCCTCCCATGTTATAGGTGCATACTGACCTGCTTCCTTAAAATCTTCTTCTAATGATATAAATACTGTTCTTGGCTTTGTTCCGTTTTCATCGACCTCACCGCAATGCGAGATTATTCCGTCACGGACCGCATATGTCAGATCAAGATTTTTGTAATCGTTGTAATTGTCAGCCAGCAGTTCAACTTTATCTACAAAATATAATCCGTTTTTTTCATGCCAGAATTTCATATCTTTAGAAATATAATTCTGGCAAAGCTTTGTTAGAGTAGTTTCACCATGATGCCCAAATGGAGCGTGACCCAGATCATGCCCCATTGCTATCGCCTTTGTAAGCTCCGTATTTAAACCGAGATTACTTGCAATAGTGCTGCTGACAGATTCAACATGAGCAACGTGTTCCATTCTTGTGCAGATGTGGTCGTTATCTATATTATAAAACACTTGGGTTTTATGCTTCAACCGTCTATACGCTGTGGAATGAAGTATCCTTGTGTAATCTCGTGCAAAAGGACTTCTTACATCATCTGCTCTGTTGTATAACGCCGAGGAACGAGCAGTTAATTTATCCCAATTTGCATTTTCAGGAGTTGCTGCAACCTCTGAAAATGGTCTGTCCGCTTTATTTGTCATAAGACACCTCATATAATTTTTTTTTAGTGCTTTTCTGATGTATGTAAAAAATTATTTATTAGCTATTTTCAGTATAGCACACTCTGTTGTGCTAAGTCAAACGCTATTCACGCTTTGTTTTTTTCATCAAAGCCAACTGCCTGTCCACCCTCTCCTTGATTTTCCTGCGAAAATCATATGGCGAAAGCACCTCCACCACAGGTCCGAATGACAATAAACGTATTATTATCTCATTTTCATTCTGCTCATCATATTTAATAGAAACCATACATTCACCGCTGTCCTCATCAAAGACCGACTCTTTTTCAAGCTCTGCAAATTCAAGCATAAAACGATTTACCGCATTTCGCTCGTTAAGTATCTTTATTTTTGCCTGCTTTTTCTTGTCTGTGACAGCTAAAAAGATCTCAGGCGTTATATCTGTCAGTTTAGTGAGTGTTACCTGCGACATATTTATAATTCCACTGTCCACCATTCTGCGCTTTTGGTATCGGTTCACATAAACCCTGAACTTGTTGTTTTTGGCAGAGTATTCTATCTTTGTGGGCAGAAAATAGTGTGTGATGCGGTTGTCTTTTCTTGTCTGAAAGCTTATTTTGATAAGCTTTTTGCCATGGATAGCCGAGAGTATATCCCGAAAATGCTGTATGTATTGTGGGTCATGAAAATCATCGCCGTCAGAATATTGGTCAAAGCAGGTCAAAAAGTTTCTCTGATATAGCTTTTTCGCACCAAGCAGTTCCGTCAACTGCGACTTTTGCTCAGTGTCAAGAAACAGACCGCTTCTTGGGTCGCTTAGCACCGCACAAAGCCACGCTTTTTCAAGTGCCGTCAGCGGGATATGAGGCTTTTTTTTCAGGATAGATCTGTATAAGCTGTCCTCTTTTTTCAGCAGACCATATCCGCCCTCGCCTGTGAGCTTGGGTTCGAGAAAAAGAACGCTTTCAGAAAAGCCGTTCTGCCTGATGATATCTGCTATCTCAGCCTTTGTGACAGTGTGTCTTTTCAGAATTTTCTCCGTTATGCTGTAATAGGTGCTGTAAATTTCCGAAAACAGTTTCATTTGTCAGCACCTCCGTATATTTCATAAAGCCTTGCAATATCTGAATTAAATTTATCCTGCAATTCCTCATTTGTTGTTTCAAATGCCACTATCCTGCCGATGAACGTTTTTATCCATGGGAAGGCTTCGTTTGCGTCAAAAAGGTCAATGTCAAAGGAGTAAAGCCCGTCGGATTTCTTTGTTACAGTACCGCTTCTTTTTTCACGTTCCAAACGCTTCACAACATACATTTCTTTCGTTTCGTCTACCGCTATCTCCATGTGGATATGCTCTTTTTGTCCGTATCTGCGTGATTTTCCGAAGCTCGTTCCCCATAAAAATCTGCGGTTTTCCTCATAATATCTGTAATATGTATCATAGTCAGCTACCACATCAAGGAGAGTCACTTTCTCTATGGAATCCACCCTTACAGACATCAAACGTTTCTGCTTTGTGAAATACATGATAAGATAATTTCTTCCTGTCTGCACCGAGCAATGTATCTTTAGCGGAACGGCTGTTATCTCGTGCTTTTTGTCGTTCTTTCGGCTTACGCAGGATAGCAGAACAGCCTTTTTCTGCTCCATTGCCCCCATGATATCAATGAGTATCTCATCATCAAGAGTATGCACCATGTAAGCGTGCTTACGCACAAAAATATTATTTTTCGCACCCAGCTTATCCATGATAAAGCTGCCCACCACGCCAAAAGGGTTTTCCTCAGAGAAGAATTTTATCATATCCCCCAAGCCCTTATACCTGCTTACAATATCATCTGCATAACAACCGGTTTTGGTGTATAGGATATTTCTTCCGCTTTTGACCTCCGACACCAAGCCCTCTTTTACATATTCCTTTAGCTTGATACGGATTATCTGCACGTCTATTATCATGCCGTAGTTTGCAGAAATATAGTCTGCTATCTCCGATACTGACATGGCGTTATCTTCAAGAGCGTCCATTAAAATAAAGTGCAGACGGATATCATTGTCCGTAAAGGTCTTTGAACGATAGCACTGATACAGTGGGTTTTGAAAAATGTTCCCCGAATCCACCTGCACAGATACTTTCTTTTTGTGACCCTCCAAAGAGGTGTGAACGTGGTCTGAAAGCCAGCTTTCTATCCTGCGCTTTTCGTTGTCATAGGTGCGCTTGCTTTTTGCGTCAAAGCTTTCTCTTGTGTGAAATCCAAAGATATAGAAATCACGCACATATTCTCTTATCTTCTCAAAATTTTTTATAAGTTCAGAATATACCGCCATTCAGAACACCTCCTTTGATAACATTATACCAAATCTATACTCCCATTGCAATACATAACAAAACCTCGCACCTTTTTTTATATGATTATTTTGTATCTATCTGCTATAATACATACAACAGCAAAAGCAGGAGGTACACAAAATGTTTGAATATTATGATAAAGATAAAATGCTAGTACCGATCAAGATATGGACAGAGTCTATAGACGATATCGAGGAAAGCTGTCTTGAGCAGGCGATAAACCTTGCAAATCTTCCATTTGCCCATGACCATATCGCATTGATGCCTGATACTCATACAGGAAAGGGAATGCCTATAGGCGGTGTGATAGCCTGCAAAAATACGGTGATCCCGAATGCAGTTGGCGTTGACATCGGCTGTGGAATGGCATTCGTGCAGACAGATATCCCTGTGAACATTCTTCGTGACACTGTAACAGGGAGCGGAGAGCTTATAAAGGTGATAGTAGGAAATATACTCCGTACTATCCCAGTGGGCTTTAGTCATTACGGCAAGCCGCAGACTTCTGCCGTGCTTGATAAGGCGCAAAGCGAGATAGAAAGATACAATGCAGACAGCGAATTGCTGAATTTTATCGAGCAGGGATATTATTCCGTTGGCTCGCTTGGTGGTGGAAACCATTTTATCGAGATACAGGAAGACGAAAACGGCATGGCTTGTATAATGCTCCATTCGGGAAGCCGAATGTTCGGCAACATGATAGGGCAGTATTTCAACAAGATAGCTCATGAGATGAATGACAAGTATTTTTCAACTGTTCCCTCAGAGTATAACTTGCCGTTTCTCCCTGTGGATACAGACGAGGGTCAGAGATATCTCAACTGGATGAAACTTGCAATGGATTTCGCTTTTGAAAACAGAGAGGTAATGCTTGAAAAGGTAAAGCAAATTTTCACAGAGCAGGTTAAGAAGTATACGGGTATCACACCGAACTATAGTGACGAGATAAACTGTCACCATAACTATGCCGCACTGGAAAATCACTACGGTGAGAACGTGTGGGTACACCGCAAAGGCGCTATCCATGCGGCTGAGGGCGAAGTCGCTATAATCCCAGGCTCTATGGGCTCAAACAGCTATATAGTCAGGGGCATGGGCAAGGCTGAAAGCTTTTTGACTTCTTCTCATGGCGCAGGCAGAAACTATTCACGCACAGGCGCAAAGGAGAAATTCTCCGTTGAGTCTGTTATGGTAGACCTGAGGCAAAGAAACGTGGTGCTTGGAAAGACCAGTAAGAAAGACGTGGCTGAGGAGTGCCGCTTTGCTTACAAGGATATAGATGTTGTTATGAAAAATCAAAGTGACCTGACCACGCCTATAAAGAAACTTTTCACAGTGGGCGTTGTCAAAGGATAGGAGGTAATTTATATGAAACTTGCAACTGCATTGGCTGAACGTTCTGATATCCAGAACAGAATAAACACGATCTCAGTCAGACTTGACAATAACGCAAAGGTGCAGGAGGGCGATGTTCCTGCGGAAGACCCAAAGGCTCTTATGGAGGAGCTTGACAGGCTGATAGTCCGTCTTGAAGATCTGGTGGCACGGATAAATCTTACCAACAGCGGAACAGTATACGAGGGCAAGACTATCACAGAGCTTCTTGCACACAGGGATTGCCTGAAAAAGAAGGTAAGGGTATTGCGGGATTTTCTGGATACCGCAAGCAGCCGTGTCACAAGAATGACAAGAACAGAGATAAAAATAGTCAGCACTGTGCCTGTGACAGAGATACAGAAAACGGTTGACGGTCTTTCAAAGGAACTGAGAAATGTGGACGAGAAAATTCAGGAGCTGAACTGGACAACAGAGCTGGTGTGATGAAATGGGTGGGATATCTACAGGGTGGATGTATCTCTATCAGCAGAGAATGTGCTGATTATGGACAGAAACTTCGGGCAGGTTTCAGAGGTTCAAGTCCTCATTTGACAACGCATTGCCAGCAACGTAACATGCGTATCGTAACAAATTCTTATTACCACCTTGCATCAACTGTAGATAGGGTAGGGATATGAAAAACGGCATGACCTTGATTGAAATGCTCCCCTTTTGTTAGACAATGTGGTATAATAGAAATATA
>NZ_QTVE01000046.1:0-6473 GCF_003460465.1 Ruminococcus sp. AF37-20
TCACGGCTGAGTTACTGTCACGCACAAAAACGCCCGTTTTTGCCGCCGATACAGAAATCGGGTAGTTATCCCACCTGCGGCGGCGAAATCGATTGTCGTGCAACGTGGAGCGAGTGTGGCGAATAAAGCAGTAACGAATCGTTACGGAATTATTCGCAGAGGGCAGGAGCAGTGGCTGGGGGCGAAAAATCAACCCTTCTGGGTTGGCAAGCATAGCTGCCGGCATTCCGCCTGCCGCCTTGCTTGTCGGGCAGAAGCCCGAACCCACTTTAATTGGCATAAGAAAAGGAGGTAGATAACATGAGAAAACGAAACACAACCATAGCGATACGCTGCACAGAGGAAGAAAGCAGGCGTATCCATGAGCTCGCCGAGAGGCACGGATTAAAGCTGAACGACTTCGTAATGCGGTGCGCTCTCGGCAAGAAAATCGTTGTCGCCAACGGCATCGATGAGATAGTCCGGCAGCAGAAAGCTATCGGTCGAAACCTGAATCAGATAGCTACACTTGCGAATATGGACAGGCTGACCGCCGTGAACTTCCAGCCGCTCCTCGATGAGCACAGGAAGGTCACGGAGCTGATAGGTCAGCTGCTGAGGGAGGTGAAATAGTGGCAACGGTCACAGCGATAAGCACAAAGGGAGGTGGCGGCGGTAAGAAAAGTCTGGAATACATCTGCCGCGATGACAAGACCGAGGGCAAGAAATATGTGACGGCTCTCTATTGTTCGCTGCCCACTGCCTATCAGGAATTCAAAAATACAAGAGAGATGTACGGCAAGACTGACGGTGTGAAGTACTATCACTTCGTTCAGTCGCACCCAAGCGGCTACAAGATAGAGCCTGCACTTACTCATAAGATAGCAGTTGAGTTTGCTGAGAAAGCATTCCCGGGACACGAAGTTGTTGTGGCAACTCACACTGATGTCGACCATATACACTCGCACTTCATACTCAACGCAGTCAACGCTGAGACAGGTCTGAAGTACCACTCAAACAAGTTCACACTGCAAGAGCTGCGGCAGCTCAGCGATGAAATTTGTCAGAAGTACGGAGTGACAACTCTCAAGCAGCCCGAGCTCGGAAAGCAGACTAACGGTGTGACCACAGGCGAGTACAGGTGTGCAATGCGACAAGAGAGCTGGAAAATGAATCTCATCAATACAATAGATACGGTCATGAAACGAGCTAAGAGCAAGAAACAATTCCGCTTCTACATGAAGCAGTGTGGCTACGATGTGAAATGGGAGGACAGCCGAAAGTACATCACATACACTTGTCCCAACGGCAGGAGATGCCGCGACAATAAATTGCACGAAGCGAAATACAGGAAGGAGAATATGGAATATGAGTTCGAAATTAGACGAAATGAAAGCAGCTTCAAAGCAGAATATTCAGGAGGCACAGGACATACCAACTATGGTCTGCGTCCAGGAACACAACTGGCTGGCGTTGATATCACAGCTGAAACTGCTGTCGGATATGTCAATCGAAACGAAGGCGAGAGCCGACGCAACTATGACATACGAACAGATGAAATGGCACTTGGAGAATCAGCAGACGATACTCGATCAAGTCATAGAGAGGTCACTGGCGATACAGAAGCAGACGTCACAAAACGTGACGGCAGAGGTGTCGAAACTGGATCAGGCGGCGGAGGATCTCGTATCACAGGCTGGGAGGCTGAACGAGCAGACCTTATCGCAGCTGAAATGCTCCGAAGAGCAGAGCAGAAGTCTCGGCTTCAGACTGCTTCGAATGGTGGTGCTGATAGAGTTTCTGCACCTGATATCGTCGGTGGCATTGCTGCTCTGGCTTCGATAATCGAGGACGAACCTTCCGACGATACTAAGTATGCTCGGGAGCACGTTGACAGAAAGGCATTGGCAAAAGAGATACGGAAGAAGGAAGAGCTCGGTATGCATATGGGTTGACTATGACTCAGGGATAAAACGACCGTGAGTTATTATTCAGAGTTCGACTACCGTGACGGTACTTGAAGTCCAGAAACAGGACTGCACTCAGTCCTACCTCAGGACCGAGTTCCCGAAATGGGAATTCGATATGGCGGGATAAAATGTCCCGTCATGACGATGGGGTGGTGAATCGCCGCCTCATAAACCTGAGTCGGCAAAATGCAGGCTCGGCAAAGGGCTGAACGAAATGTTCTATGCTTATATACCAGCCTTAATTCAAGGCAGGTGCAGAACGGTTTGTTCAGTACCGACAGGCGTTGCCAAAATGGCAGCGCCTTCAAATCATCCATATCGGAAGGTATGAGCTGACAGAACGATTCGTTCGGTCAGTAGAAGAAGTAACGAAACGTGACGGCGTCTCAATCACCCAAGGGGTATCGTGAAATCCGATACCCTTGTAGTGGTTGTGCTCGGTATCAACAGCCAACATTCGTCCAGTCTGGTGAATGGATTTCGTCCGAGAGCTGTGGTATGATTGATGGTCAGGAGGTGACCGCAGCAATGAAGTTGCAGGATCTATACTACGGAAACATAACGCCTTGTGAGCACAGCGTTAAGAGCGAGTCCGAGTACGCCAAACGAACTCGCGACCTGCTTGATATGTGTGACTCGCTGGAGAAAAGGCTGTCGGCTGACGATAAGAAGCTGCTAAATGACATAACGGATACGCATGAAAAGCTGTCCGAGACAATGGTGGCTGAGAGCTACGCACAGGGCTTTCGTGACTGTGCCGAGCTGATAATTGATGTGATGTTCGGCAGGAGCGATAACCTGAAATAACGTCATAAAACAATAAAATTTAGTAAGGGTACGGCAAATTACCGTACCCATTTTCGTATCAAGGAAGCGGCAAACCACCGCTCCCTTCAAATAAATAACAAAGGAGAAATGTAAAATGAACAATTCAATAATCATAATCGTGTTTAGAATAATAAAGAGAGGTGTTAGCTATTGGCAGAAATTGAAAAGATGTACGACAAGATGTTTACCGATTACCCCGACGTGGTGAGCGTTCCGCAGCTGATGAAAATGCTGTCGGTAGGCCGCCATGCTGCTTATGAATTAGTAAGCAGCGGCGAGATACAGAGCTTCAAGGTCGGAAAGAATATAAGGATACCGAAGATAAAAGTTATTGAATACATACTCGGAGCAAGGAGGTGCTGCCTATGAAAAATGTGACAGGAAGTCTGCAAACCAAGCGCGGCAAGTACTATGCCGTGCTGAATTTATATGACCATACAGGCAAACGAAAACAGAAGTGGATATCCACTGGATACGAAGTCCGAGGAAATAAGAAAGCTGCGAAAGCCTTCCTCGACGAGCTGCTTGTCGCCTACAACAAGAAGCAGCAGGCAGCACTGAAGGTCATATCCAAAATGAAATACCCCGAACGATTCATTAAGGAGCAGAGCCGAATAATGGCTCTGCCCCTGTTTTTATACATCGAAGAATGGATTGACCATGCGTCTGCGAGGCTCCAACCGACTACCATTGACGGTTACAGAAGTCTCTGCAACGGACGAATAAAAGAGTTCTTCGAAAGCAGAGGCACTACCGTTTATGATCTCACAGGCGAGGACTTGAACGAGTTCTACGCCTATCTTACGAGGCAGGGACTGAAAGGCGTTACTCAGCAGAAGTACCATGCGCTGATACATTCGGCGTACAGCTTTCTTGTGAAGCACCAGTACATTGACAGCAATCCCTGCGACTTCGCCGACCGTCCCAAGGCTGAGAAGTACCGCGGAGCGTACTATACTCAATCAGAGCTGACGAAGCTGTTCCGTGCTGCTAAGGAGAGCGAGATATACATTCACGTACTTCTCGCTGCTTATTATGGACTTCGCCGCAGCGAGGTCCTCGGTATCAAGTGGAGCAATATAGACTTCGGGAACGGCACTATCCGCATTGCTCACAAGGTCGTGGAGCAGAAGGTAGACGGCAAATACCAGACAGTCGGTCACGACAAAATGAAAACGGAGTCCAGCAACAGGATACTTCCGCTGATGAAGGAAGTGGCAATGGCACTGCGGAGGCTGAAGCTCCACCAGGATGAGCAGCGCCGTTTATGCGGAAATTCCTACGTTCACGAATACGACGACTACGTCTGCGTGAACGAGATAGGACAGCTCCTCAGACCGAATTATATATCAGCAAAGTTTAGTGAGCTTCTGAAAGAAAACAGCTTGAAGCACATACGCTATCATGACCTTCGCCATAGCTGTGCCAGTCTGCTTCTTGCAAACGGAGTGCCGATGAAAGAGATACAGGAGTGGCTGGGACACTCGAACTACCGCACAACAGCCGACGTTTATTCTCATCTTGATTTCAGCAGCAAGGAGCATTCGGCTGAGATAATTTCGCAGATGCTGGCGGTGTGATGTTGACAATATGAATTGGCTGATGTATAATTTTAGTAATGAGTACCAGAATTCTGAGGGGTGGAGAAAAAGTGGGTAATTTATATAGATTTAAGTGTCCGAACTGTGGATTTGAAAAAGAATACCGTGATGGTGGCGGATTCTTTACTAAAGAATACTATGACGAATCGAAAAAACTATCATCAGAATTCAAAAGTAATATTGAAAATGGGAAATATGGTTTGATACTTAAAGCCATGGCTTTAGCAGACGAAAAAGGTGAGCTGTACTATGATTGTGATACTCATTTATACCAGTGTACAAGCTGTTATGCATTGAATGTATATAGAGGAAAAAGAGTATACAGAAACGGTATCTGTAACCTTACCCCAAAGTTCGATTCAAATTATGAATTATCCGCTGAAATAGAACAGTATTGCCCTGTTTGTTCTAAAGGTAAAATAAAAAGAGTTGATACACAGCGGGTTATATGTCCCGAATGTAAGAATGAATTATTGAATATGCTTTTGCATGGGAAATGGGATTGAAAATCTATTTTTCTATTACATTTTCGTCATATACTAATCTTAGCCGGAAAGCTAACCACTTTCCGGTTTATTTTTTTGCTCCCGCAAATGTGTCTGAAATCTTAATTCTGAGTCCGAATATTGCTTTTCGGGACAGGTTGTGGTATACTGTAGTCGCTGAAGCGGATTTCCAAAACAGGAGGTCAAAAAATGAAAGAAGTAACAGGAAATCTGCAAGTAAAAAACGGCAAGTACTATGTGCTTGTGAATCTGTACGATCGCAGCGGCAAGCGTTCCATAAAGTGGGTAGCGCTGGGACTGGACGCAAGAGGCAACAAGAAGGCTGCCAAGGCTCGTATGGCGGAGGTGCTTGATGAGTACAACCGCAGTCAGCGAAAGCTCATGAGAGCCGTCAGCAAGAAGAAAGCTCCCGAGCAGTTCATTCAGCGGCGCGAAGAGATACAGTCTCAGCCGATAGCGGAGTTTCTCACAGACTGGATAGATTCAGCGTCAAACAGGCTTCAGCCGTCCACGATAGACGGCTATATGAAAATGGTGAACGGCAGGATAACCGAGTTCTTCGGGAACAGCGGTATAACGATAGGTGACCTTGCAGGCGAGGACCTCAACGACTTCTATGCCTATCTTGAAGACTCAGGCTTGTCGGGAACGTCGGCTCTGCGCTATCACGGACTTATCCACGCAGCATTCAGCTATGCGGTGAAGAAGGAGCTCCTCGACGATAATCCCTGCGACCACGCAGACCACCCGAAGAGGGAGCGATACCGAGCCTTATTTTACAGTGAGGACGAGCTGAGAGACCTGCTTATGGCGGCAAGGGAGAGTCCCATATACATTCCCGTAATGCTTGCGGCTTACTACGGACTCAGGCGCAGCGAGGCTCTCGGACTGAAATGGAGCAACATCGACTTCCAGTCCAAGACCATTTCCATATCCCACAAAGTCATCGAGGCTAACGTGGACGGCAAATATCAGGCAAAGGGCTTCGACAGAATGAAGAACCAGTCCAGCAACAGGATGCTTCCGCTCATTGAGGACGTCGAAAACGAACTGCTCTATCACCGACAGCAGCAGTCTATGAATGCGGCAGTGCTTAGAGGTGCGTACTGTCACGACTGCGACGATTACGTCTGCACTGACGCCACAGGTCAGCTTATGCGTCCGAACTTCATATCGGTGCAGTTCGGAAAGCTGCTCAAGGACAACGGATTCCGACACATACGTTACCACGACCTGCGTCACACCTGTGCAAGCCTGCTCTTGAAGAACGGTATACCCATGAAGGCGATACAGGAGTGGCTGGGACACTCAACATTCGAGGTAACAGCCAACATTTATGCTCATCTGGACTACTCAAGCAAGGAGAGCTCGGCGGCAAAAATGGCACAGCTGCTTGCAATAAGCGAATAAAATAAGTCCTGCACAGAACTTTTGACAGTTCCGCACAGGACGCACAAAATATCCAAGTGTTAGAAAAGTGTTAGAAATGAACAGCCGTTCATAAATGGCAAATGCCGTAAACGGCGAGTTTACGGCGTTTTTTGGCAGGGGCAGAAGGATTCGAACCCTCGGCACGCGGTTTTGGAGAC
>NZ_QTVE01000047.1:0-5615 GCF_003460465.1 Ruminococcus sp. AF37-20
CCTCGGTCTTGCCGTCTGTTGTGCAGGTGGCAGGGATCGCCTTGTCAGTTACTGACTTATGCCCAGTCTTTGCAATGGTCTGTGTTTCTGTTTTTCCGCAAACTGTACATTTTCGACTTTTCGTACCTACTTGAGTGCAAGTTGCATTTTTTGTGGTAGTCCATGTCGAAAACTTGTGAACACCTATATCATTAGTATTAACTTTTTCTATTGAAAATTTTTGAGGATTCCAGTTAAACCCTGCTCCCCATACTTCAAGATTTGATGTCTTGTTGCTAAGATCCAAAGCCAAATCCGCACATACTGGTTTAAAATAATATGATTTATTTATATAATAGATGTAAAACTTTTGCGCATTAGTATCCCAACTTGAATTCATTTGAACATTTGTACCTGAGCCAGATGTAGCATAGTCCTTGACATCCATAGCACCATTATCATATGCGCTTATCAATTTATAACTATTATCGCTCTGCCTTACAAATTTCCAAATCTGTTGTTTGGAACAATTCAATGTTGTTCCATTTACATTTCCATTTGAGTTTGTAATATATTTGTTAGCAGCATTATTCTTTATTCGTGCATAAAAATCTGTACCAACATTTTGTTTTTGACCGACATAAAAATATGTACGTTTAGTATCTACCGAACCAGAGCCATTCCAAATTGTAAAATAAGCACTGAAATATCCTTTTCCAAGAGACTTCGTTGAAATTTTATAGCTATTCCCACAATTCGATGTAACAACTCTCTTAACAGGATTTAAATTCTCATCAAGATAGTCAATTCCAATTGTTTGACCCTTTGTACAACTTGCTTTTATGTATATATCAATTGATTCATTGCTATCATAATCATAAAAACCCTTTGAACACCAAACATCAGAATAAGACGGGGCTTTAACTACCTCAAAATCACAAGCTGATGAATCTGTTGTTCCAGCACTATTTGTCGCAGAAATCCAAGCGTGGTATTTGCCATATCCCCATTTATTTGCTGCAAAACTATATGCACCATTTAATGATATGCAATCAATAATACGTTTTCCATCTTTTTCAACACTCATAACATACGATGTAGCCCCATTTGACGAGGGAGTTAGGGTAATTGTGTCTTTAAGATCATACCAATACTGATTTTTTGAAAGTATAACATTTGTAGGTTTTGAACTAGTTGCACCTAACGAATCAGCATATCTCAGTATCGTGTAACTGCTGTTATTTGAAGTAAAAGCGTCACGAGAAATAGTTGTTCTTTTAAGTTCAGGCGGTGTTTCCTCTGTCAGTTCAATTCTAATTACTTTTCCATTACTATCTCTAACCACATCTGTAATTAACTTTACATGATCAGATTTGTTGATAGCATCTCCAACTTGTATACTATCCACTGTAGAATTACTAACTTTTCCAAGTGATTTACTTACTGAAGGTAATGAATTAGTAGTATGTCTTGTTGACAATCCCCAGCAATATGAAACAAATGTAGAGCAGTCCATGGCATAATAATTGCAATTTGTTGAACCATAAGTCGCCCTATTGGTATAAAACTTATTACTTGATGATTTTGTAGCATTGATAAATGCCTCTGGAGTAATGCCATATCCAATAAAAACTCCATTATTCACTGGCATACCATATGGTATTCTATATACTCCACCTTTTGAATAATACTTGGTAACTGTTCCTTTAGAATTGATATAACCATTAAAATTAGCCTGTGATGACCATGTCAGATTATATAAATAATCTGCTTTGCTCACTATCTCGGTTGCGCTTGATTTGCTTGCACTCACCGACATAGTTGGCATAACGACCATTAAACTAACGATCATAAGCAAACTGGTAAACAAACTTGCTATTCGTTTCTTCATAAGAATACCCCCTAAAAAAATCAAGTTTATACCAATATAATACTACTAAATTGTTTTGATGTCAATACATATTCAGACAAAATTAAAAATAATTTTGTCTGAATATGTTATAATATTTGCATTCAAAGTATTTAGTCAGTTTGATATCAGTTATTGTTTATTTTATAATAAATCACGCAACTTATATTGACAAATTATGTAGAACGTGCTATAATATTAGCCAATATTAGTATGTAATCCTATAAAAAATCATATTGTATTATTATTTGGAAGAAGGACGCATTTATGGCAGAAGCTGTTATAACAAAAGCTGTAAGTTCTGCGGCGATCTTTTTAGTCAACATATTTATCCCTCTTTACTATGATCTTTACCCCGACCCTATGTGTATATTATACTACTTTTTTTGCCTGATTTCAAGTAAAAAGCTCCGCCACAGCAAAATGCCATGGCGGAGTTTTTAGGACTTTTGGGAGAAATTACTTGTTGCCTGTTGTCTTGTAAGCGTCGATCATCTTCTTGCTGGTGAGTCCAGAACGCCGAGCATATCTTTCTCCGTTCCTAATGTATGTCATCGGCTCTGATTCACCTGTCAGAAGTTTAATTTCCAGTTTCATTGTGTTCTTATTTATTGGAACTACACTTATACGGTCTATGACTGCCTTTGCCATTTCGTCGACTTGTTCCTTGTTCATTGGTAGGCTAGGATCATACATTTCACGGAAGTATTTTTCAATCCGCTTTATAGCTTTAACATAGCTGTCATCACTTTCACTTTTCTTCTCTATAAAGGCTATCTGATCTTCAATTTCTTTTATCAGTTCGCCGCTCTCAGCGTTACGCTTTGTAAATTCAGACTTTGTGATAAGCTCCTCCATATAAAGCTCCAGCAGTTTATCACGCTTTTTATTTTCCTTTTCCAGTGTTGCTTTCAGGCCGCTTACCTGCCGCATTGCCTCGGCAGAGCGGTCTGATTCTTTGTATATACGTAGGAATGTTTCAACATAATCCTCGAGGTTTTCAACAATATCTTTGAAAAATCCAGATAGTATTTTATAAAGTTCTGATTCCATTATTGCAAATGAAGCACAGCTTTTTGCACCTTCTTTCTTTTTTTCTGAGCATATCCATTGATATATTGGCTGACCTTTTGATACGCTGTTTGAGTAACTTGTCCTCCAATATGGCTTGTCGTGAGCTGCACACCATATCTTACCGGTGAAGACACTTGTGTCTTTAAATGAGTGTTTACGGCTTTTTATGGCAGCACTTCTTGTTTCAAATATTCTGTTGCACTTGTTCCATATTTCCTCAGATACTATGGCAGGTACGACTTCGCCTGTTTCGTCTTTGTACATCACCCATTCTTCTTTGGGTAAAAAACGCTGTTCTTTTGTGCGGTAGTCAACTATTCTTACTTTGTTACCACAGTAAAATCCTTTATATTTTGGGTTTTGTATAATGCCTGAAACGGTGTTGTGATGTATCCTTGTACCATTGCGTCCACGGTAGCCCTTATCATATAGTATTCGTTCTATCTTTCTGACGCTCATATCACCAGTAGAGTAAAGGTCAAATATCATTCTTACCATTTCTGCTTCAGGTTCGTTTATGACAAGTTTACAGTCATCTTTATCATAGCCGAATATACGATTGTTGCCCATAACATTTCCGCTTTCTATTGAACGCTTGTGACCCCAGCGAACACGTTCAGAAAGCTTCCTGACTTCATCAGCGGCGATGCTTGACATTATAGTAAGACGCATTTCGCTGTCAGAATCAATGGTACAAATGTTATCATTTTGGAAGAAGACCCCTACCCCTGCTCGGAGAAGATCACGGGTATAGGTAAGGCTGTCGATAGTATTTCTTGCGAAACGGCTGACTTCTTTTGTAAGTACAAGGTCAAACCTTCCTGCTTTTCCATCTTCGATCATTCTCATAAATTCAGCACGGTTTTCAGCGTGTTCTCCTCTGACCCTGTCAACATACCCCTCAATGTAATTCCAATTTGGGTTTGACTTTATTATCTCTGTAAAGAAGTTTATCTGATTTTCAATAGAGTTTTCCTGTTCATCACGGGTCGTTGATACTCGTGCATAAAATGTAACATTGATTTCAAGATCAAAAATTGTTTTCCGCTCACGTTTCATAAGGTCAGCGGCTGCATAAATATCCATTAAAATTCTCCTTTCGTCAAAGCCTTGACTGATTGTTTTGACTTTGATTTTGTTTAGTTAATATGATTATACCATGCCGACAGCACAGGGTCAATGGCACGGAATAACTTACCTGTGGCAATATGTAGCAATGCCTTTCGGCACTGCATTTGCGGTCATGCCGCCAGTCTTTCGATCATCATTATCATTCTGTTGTACTTTTTGATGTCAATCTCGCCACTATTAAGTAGTAATTTTGTCCAGGCGGCTAAAGTTTTTTTCTTCATTTCCAATTTGTAATTAGGGTTTCCTGTTTTTTTAGTCAATAAACATCTCTCCTTTTAAGTATTATTTTTCACGCAAAAGATAGAATTATCCATTCTTACTGCATTATTATTCAAGCTAATGATATCACAAAAATCAAGAAAACGTAATCATCAACTGCAATAAATATGGGCTGTATATTTGTTGCATTATTAATATATTTTTTATATAGCTTAATTTTTAACGTTTAAACGTTTAGAAGTATCCTCTTTCTTGTCGTTTTCGCTTAGTTGATCTAGTGACTCCTATCGTAAAGCTCGTATTCACGCCATTTTTGCGTGACTTCTGCAACTTGTGACTCCTATTTTTCTTTGCAAGTCACACTTTGACTCCATAAGCTGACCGCTGAAATTATACACAAATTTCTCTTCAAACTGCGTGTTTACGAAACTTTGGCGGTCAGCTTTGCTGTCCGCTGTGAGCGGGTCGGCGGCTTATGACGCCTGCCCTTTAACCTGCAATGAATTATAGCACTTTGTTGGCTACACCTCAAACTGCTGATTTGTGCAAAGTACATAATTGCTTAAATCAAATATTTCAATGGACAATTTGATTTGCTTTTTCTGTCGCCCACAGCGGCTCAAAAATCGCTTGTGTGTGGTTTTAGCATTATGGGTGGGGTAATGATACCTTAACTTACTTTAGCCCAAAGCTGAGTAATTTTTGGACTTCTTATCTGTTATTATGATAATATAATGAATAGAACTTTCAAACGTATGCTGCTTTCTACTGGTTAAGTCTTAATATATTCTGCGTTTCAAGAACCGTAAAATATATACTTCTCTTTCTGTTATAAAGTATAACTTAGTTGTAATCCTTAAAGGTATAGCATATTGACACAGACCCTATAGCATTTGATTCGCAACAGGACGGATTCTTATTATAAAGTTTGGCGGCCTTCTCTCCTGTAACATATTTATCATTTTGTAACTGAACAAGAGCGGCTTTAATATAATATGTTATGACATTTGTATATTTGCACAATTAGAAACATTTTACGTCTTACACTAGTATAGGGGAAGTAATTAATGCTTTAACAACTACTTTTATAAAAAGTCTTTTGACTTTTGTATTGTTGTACAGAATTAGTGAATTAACATATGTTTTATTTGTTTTTTATAATTTATTTTAATGAAAAATAAACGTATAATAGTTTTTTTCTATAAAAACATAAGTATCTTTTTCACTTTATTATAATGACTTTATAAATATTAATTATTTGTAGGTTTGTCAATCATATTGGACACTATTATTAAGAAATTCG
>NZ_QTVE01000048.1:0-5102 GCF_003460465.1 Ruminococcus sp. AF37-20
TGAAGAATTATCAGTCTGCCGTTTCTTGTTCGCTTGTACTGAAAATCTATCCCGTACTTTCTGAGTGTGTAGCCGTTCTGAACCAGATCTCTTGTTACTCTGTTGGGATAAAATGTTTCATCAGAAACACTTTTCAGTTTCTCTATAAGTTCTGACGCCGTACCTGAAAAATCAACTTTCTTTTTGATGTAAACATACAATGCCGCAAGAAAAATGTTGTCCTTACTTTTTGGAGCGGACGGCTCATCGGTAACGACCCACTTTTTCAAATCACTATCGAACTGCAAATTAATTTCTGCGTTTTCAATATCACGTCCTACACAATAAAGTTTTGCATTACGGCTGCCACGCTTGTTTTCAATAAGCACCAAACTTCCGTCAACACAGCCGCTGATTCCTGTACTTCCTGAGATCATATTGAACGGGTCGATGTCTTTGCATTTTCTTGTGTGATGAACCACTATGACAGTTATCTCAAGCTTGTCTGCAAGAGCTTTCAGAACGGATAGGTCTTTGTAGTCTGAACCATAGCTTGAATCTGTTGAACCACGAACCATTTGCAGAGTGTCAATGAACACAATTTTTAGACCGCAATGTTCAATTTTAAAACTTTCGATTTGTTCTTCAAGTCCGTTGCCGATAGATTCAGACATAACAGAGAAGTACAAATTTTCAGTTGGCACATCAGTTATTTCATACAAGCGGTTTTGAATACGAACGTAGCTATCCTCTAAACACAAATACAATGCCGTGCCCTGCAATGTTTTCTGACCTAAAACACTTTCTCCTTTCGCTATTGACAGGCACATATCCAGTGCCAGCCAAGACTTTCCGACCTTTGGTGCTCCTGCTAAGATATACAGACCTTGTGCAAGCAAGCCGTCTATAACGAACTCTATTGGCTTGTACACAGTTGTCATTATTTCTTCGCAGGATCTTGTGCTAAGTTTTTTCAAATTATCATTCCTCCAATTCTGTTTTCAAGTTTCTGTTATTGTCACTGAACATAGCGAAATTTATATTCAAAACAAAAAGCTCGCAAAGACTTTTAAAATCTTTACGAGCTTATATTATTCTCCATTCTTATGGTATCGCATTTTAATACGTTTGTCAATAGTCATGGTCCATTTTCATTGTTTTGCACAGGAGATTTGATTTTGACACGGGGGTAAGATGTGCGTTTTCGCCGTCGCACTGTGAGAGGGAGGGAGTGGCAGATTGGGGGTTCGGGGTTCTACCCGACAAGCCGCAATCGGTGGTCTGCCCCTTGTGGGCGGACTGCCGTTTGCGATGCTTGCTAAGTCTGCGGACTTAACTTTTCCGGGCTGTCCGGTTGACAGTAAATAATTATCATTTTTTATGTTCATACTGAAAATGCACTTGAAATATTTATCTTTTAATGATATACTGTTATGCACAGACAAAAAACGGAGAGGTGATTTGATGCTGGCAATTTACCTATCAATGCTCGAAACCAACGAAGAAAAAAATCAGTTTGAACAGCTTTACATAAAATACAAGCAGGATATGTATGCGGTTGCATATGGCATTTTGAAAAACAAGGAAGATGCTGAGGATGCTGTACATCAGTCTTTTTTGAAAATAGCAGATAACTTTTCAAAAGTTTCACAAATTCCATGTCACGAATTAAAAGCATATATTGTTATTATATGTAGAAACACAGCGATAAATATTTATAGGCAAAATCAAAATCGTGCAAAGCATAGTACAGAATTATTTGAAACTGAAATAGTTGATGAATCATATTTTGAAAAACAAAACTATGATGAACTTTTATTAGCAATAAAACAACTTCCGCAGATTTATAAGGATGTTATCTATCTGTATTTTCTGCAAGAGTTCTCAGCAAAAGAAACGGCATCACAACTTGAAATATCTCCCGAATTGGTCAGACAACGTGCATTAAGAGCAAAAAAGATGCTGAAAGACATCTTGGAAAGGAGCAACCGCAATGAATAATACTCAGTTTAAAAGAGCAATATCTGAGGCTTTGACAAAAGAATATGAATTGTCTGTTCCTGCACATAACAATGACCATGAGTTTTCAGATAAGTTTGCCCGAAAGATGGATAAGCTGATAGGTCGCCAGAAAAAGCCGTACTACCAAATGATTAATACAGCCAGTAAGCGAGTGGCTTGTATTTTTATAGTGATTTTTATTGCTGCATTTACAACAATAATGAGCGTATCCGCTTTGAGAAATGCATTCAAGGATTTTTTCATGAGCATTTTTTCAGACCATTCAGAGATATCAGCAAATGTTGAAAGCAATGAGGCTGCATTGGACACAATTCAAGTCAACTATGATATAGGTTATGATTTGAGTGATTATGATGTTATTTATGAGGAATATGATAAAATTTCTCGGAATATCATTTATCAAAATGAGAATACAATAATTGATTATCAGCAGTTAGTCAAATCCGAATTTGATATGGGACTTAACACAGAAAACGCTGAAATATCAACAATAGATATATCCGGACACGATGCAGTTTATTATATAGATAATCATCAATTTTATCACTTGATTTGGGATAATGGAGATTATATTATTATGATTAGCTCCAACATTGGCAGAAATGAACTAATTGATATAGCAAATTCTGTGCAAAAAGCAGAAAAATAAAACTATTTTTTGTTTTTCTGTAACGAATCCACCTTCTGATTTGTTATGTATGAATGAGGGAGTAAAAGCTTCTGTATTAATGCTAACAAAAAAGGAGGTGTTTTTTTGTGTATAAAAGGATCGTTTCTTTGATTACAATTCTTGTGATTGGCATGAGCTGGTTCTATTAATATTTCATACAATAGCATAAAAGAAATAGGAATGAGAACAGAAAATGATAATGGATTAATTTTTGATTCATTAAATGCAATATTTATTAACAATGAATATGATGATTTTAATGATATAGCTAACTCTGATAATCTATATACTATTGAAGGAGATAATTATTTTACTGACTTTTCATTGGTTTTACAAGATTTAAATTTTGATGGGAGATTATATACTGACGGAGACATTACTATTAATGCTACATCTGTGACCTCCGAATCAAAAAATTCAATTATTGCATCTCACACAGGAAATATAGTGATTAATTCCAATGAATTTAATTATAAAGGTATTATTTTTGCACCAAATGGTTATGTAAATATTAATTCTAAAAAAATTGATTTCAAAGGATTCATAATTGCGGCTGGTATCTCTATATCTGGAGATGATGTAACAATTTCAGAGAGTGATGAGGTTTTCACAAACTTTAATACAATGGAGCAAGAATATCAACAGAGAAATGATGAACTAATTACTGAGTATTTTGATACTGTATCGGCTCTAGAAGATAATCCAGACGATATAATTGTGGAAAGTAAATACAACGATTTGAGAAAAGAATTGCAAACTAAAGACCTTTTACTAAGCGAAAATGAGATTTCTGAATTATTTTGCAATCAAGAAAATATATCGAGTAGTTACAATGTTATGAACAAAGCTAAAGCTAGCTTTTATCCTTGTAAGGGAATCGAAAAGATGTATGACGTGATTCGCACATCATCGACGTATTCCTATGGTGGAAAGTCATATCAATACTACTCACTAAGTGTAAGTGATAAAGTATCCACTAGTAAACCAAAGTTACGTCGCAATTATTCTCCCAATATCTATCTTATTGGTAAATGCACCAATGAAGCAACCGCAAAAAAATATTTAAATACAGCTATTTCAACATTATTTGGAAAAGGTTTTGGGGCTTTATTAGCAGGATGTGGTCATCCTATAGCTGGTAAAACTTTAGGGGTGGTAATAAAATCACTATTTTCTCGTACGCCGTCACCACATGATCTATATACGGATAGTTCAAAGTTTCTTCGATTGTCGGATGTTTGCTTAAATACCACAATGAAATATACATGGGTTAAGTATAAAGGCAGATGGGAATTTGGCTACAGTTGTGATAAGACAGCGTGGAAGTATGTGCTTACTGAGGGAAAGTTAAACACAAAAACAAAGTTATACGATTATGAGATGTTAACTAGAAGTTTTACAAACAAAGGAAATTATTACAAGCCATATGTAGCAATTAAGACAGTAGTCGACTATAAAAAGATGTATGGTGATAATGCGTCTACAGGAAATAATGACCCAATAGGTTACAGTAGTACAGCCTCTTATGAAATTAAAAATAGTGACAAAAAAGTCGTAAAAACCCTAAAACCTTTATTCATAAAAAATACAACAGCATTAATATAAATATATGTGGAGGTATTATGAAAAAAAAAATAATATTATTTTCAGTCTTGGCGATAATACTGCTCGGTATGACACTTTTTCTATTTGCAAAAATACCATCACCACAGATGGATCATAAGATATTTGGCTCATATTTTGAAAAAAAGATTTGTAAAAAATATGAATTAACTTTTGTTGATGAGACCTTCAACTATGCTGAATCTGCAGGATACGACAGTCAAACTCTTTCCCTTATCATCCATGGTGATCCACAAATATATAAATATCAGGACAGGGATATATATTGCAGAATAACAGCAGATTATAAAGGTAAAACCATTACTGTTAGATTTAAAGGAACAAAGATCATTGGGACAAAATACAAATGGAGTCTTGAAAACGAAGATGCGTTTGATGTTTTTAAAAAATAATGTATGAATTGTATAATTGGTTAAGAAAAAACTAAATTTCGTGATTCTTAGCTATGGAATCAATACTTAATTTTGTATTGAATGCAAGCACTATATCTTTGGCTGTCAGCGCTTAGGGCTTGCTCAGGCTATCATGGAAAACCCGAAGATTCTTATTCTTGACGAGCCTTTCAACTGACTTGACAAGGACGGCGTTAAGGAAATGAGAGAGTATCTTCTCAGCTACAAGGAGCAGGGCAAGACTATTCTGATATGCTTTCATTCGGCAGAGGATATTTCCGTTCTGTGCGATACGGTGCATGAGATGGATAAGGGGGTTATCAGTAGGATAAGGGTATGAGTTAACTTATTATTCACTGTCGTTACCCCACCCTCAGGTGCTAGTGATCGCAAGGTCATGTGGGTTCAAGTCCCGT
>NZ_QTVE01000049.1:0-4900 GCF_003460465.1 Ruminococcus sp. AF37-20
ACACCTCACATCGTCATTCCCATATCGGGTTCTTCGGTCATGTCCTCAAACTGATCGCTGTTCATTTCTTCCTCCGTCTGCAAAAACCATTTGTCGGAATTCCAAAAGCTGATATAAATTTCTCCGTCGGGAGTTTTTATCGGTCTTTGCTCCAGACTCTCTCCTGCGCCGTCGCTTAACTGCCCGGTACAATATTCACGGAGATCCTCAAGTTCATCTTCCGTAAGCTGACCGTGAACGTTTGCTGTGACCACTCCCACAAGTTCTCCGTTATGTTCTTCGACCGACATAAATGCGGAAAACACCTTTCGGTCAACAGAATTGCCTCTATCGTACCAATGCATCAGACCTCGCTCTTTTTCTTCGGGCAAATTGAAATCGCTGATAAAATGATTTATCTCCGATTTGTAAGCAGAAGCTTCATAGGAGGAGATTTTTTCGTATTCCTCATCAGACCAACATTCAGGTACTCTGCTGATCTCAAGGGGACAGTAAAATTTCATTTCCTGCAAATGCGTCTGAATATGATTTTCGTACAACAGCTTTGCGTTTGGAATATACTGAACGTATCTAGCGTAGGATGAGCCTTCAGCTTCGATCAGCAGACCGTCACCCTGTTCCTCATCGTAGATCAGCAGACAATGATAAATATCATCTCTGTCGCAGTACATCAAATCTGTGTTCTCAGCGATCAGGTCATTGTCCTGCAAGGGATGCCTTTTTAAATTATCAAACTCAGCATGAGAAACTGCTATCGCTTTTTCCACCGCACAGGACTTTGTCTTAAATTCTGCCTCTTTGCGAAGCAGGTTAGTGTTGATTATCAATTTTTCATTCATTGACTTTTCCTCCGTTCGTTTTGTTTCCTTTTTATATAGTACATCTGCCACATGGGTATCACGTCCTTTCTTGAGAAATAAAAAAAGGCCGCTTTGTCGTTTATCACATTTCGTGATATTTGACAAAACAGCCTTCTAAACTTTGTGAATGTTTTTTCATAAAAAAAAGCAAGCCGGGAGCGAAATCTGCTCAAAGCTTGCCGTTTTATTTGACATTATTCATTTGTCGAGGGTTCAAATCCTTCCGGTCGGTGAAAATCATGAAAAAGCATCCATGGTTTTACACTAAAAATTTTCGACTGAAAAGCATGAAAAAAGCCCGTAAAATCGGGGCTGCAATAAGGAACGTAAAAAACCGATTGAGAAAGAAGAAGTTATCAGCAATAGGTTTAGTTATGTTAATTAATAGTTAAAACAATCGACTGTCTAAGAAACGGTCGGTTGTTTTGCTGTTTATATTAAATTGAAGAATAAGATTGCTCTGCAAACATATGAGTTTACAGAGCAAATCAAATTAAGCAATGTTGATAGTATTCAGCAATTCACCGGAATTATTATCGAACACAAAAATGTAGTCACCGCAGGATTCAAAAGTGTACGAACCGCCTTCTTTGATCTCATCAACTGACTGCTTTTTAATAAGACTCCAATCCTCAAGCGAATATGTCAGATATTTACCTTTATAATAGGTTATTGCTTTTTGGGAGTTGGCATAAATGATTCTTTCGTGATTTTTAGTTTTCTTTTCTTCAAAATGTGATGTTTCATAATTCCATAAAATAATTCTGTCACCGTCAATTTGTTCAGATACATTATCTGTAAATCCTTTTGCGTAATGTGAATACTGTGCTATGATAATTAAATATTTATCAGATTGTTTAATCGGCTGATATGAATAATCAATATTAAAAGTTGTCCCGGATTCTACGACTTTACCATTATCTATATTTATTATATAATAGTTGTTTAATTTCCCTGATTTTAGCGGAAACAATATCAATTTATTATCATATAAAGATGCTGTCATATCAGTTTTAGATAAAAAAATCTGTTTTGCATTCTTCTTATTATATACATTGCAAAAAACTGTTTTTTCATTTTTATCAGTTATTTTCAAGTAACAATGATTGCGGTTATTGATAATTTGTATATTGGCAGAAAAAAAATTTTTTTCAACAGTTATATTATAGTCATATGGGCATTTATCTAAATCAATTATTTTCATATCATCAACACTACTATATGCTTTTATGTCATAACGCATATTAATATCGGAATAATTAAGAACATATAATATGTCATCGACGAAATACATATCGTAAATACTATGTGATATGTTATGTATTTTAATAACATTACCAAAATAGTCGAGCTGAAATATTTTTTTAGAATCAACTGAGGGAGAAAAGAATATAAATTCCTCGTCGGCTGTTACAGTAGAAGTTTTTGCAATAGAGATATTACATATTTTATCTATATTTCCTTTTGAATTTTTACAATAGATTCCATCAGAGTCAAGATAAACAATTAAATCATTAACATGACAAGCATGAGAATAATTATCTTTAACATGGATACTAATATCGCCCTGATTTGTGAATAAATGTCTTAAAATAAGTAAGCCGATAATTATAAATATTAGCGGAAACGCAATCATATTTTTTCTATATTTTTTTCTCATAATAATCCTCAAATTTCTGATTTCACAAAAGCACCTATTAATGAAATAAAACAGGCTGATTGGCAAAATGTTAATGTAAATCAGCCTGCTAAATTATCATATTGAAACGCTGAAATAAAACCTTATTTTTTCTGTATTAAATAACCCACATCAAAAATACAACCCTCTTTATTCGCGATTTCATCAATAGAATTAAAATAGGTCGTATTTCCATCATTGTGTTGTGCTTCAGTATAGTTGCTGTATCTATTAAATGTCGCTATCATACCTGAGTTATCATCTTTTATTCCAGCAACAGAATGCTGTTTTTGATATGTGACAACTTTTGCGAATGCTCCTAACTCAATTGAACTTTCGTACTTATATGAAAAATAAGCAACATTACCATTTGTAAACTCGCTATCCATTTCTTGAGCTAAAGCATTGCCAAAATCAAATGCATATTCTAAATCACCAATTTTAGGGTTCTTGTAAGTTTTATATGTTAGGTTGAGAGAGTCTAGCCAATCCGATACTTTATCCGGGTTACTACCATAAAAACCATCTTTTAAATAATCGGTTTTATTGGAAAATAATCCACCAGTAACTATATCTAAAACTAAAGCATTATATTCAAACTCTGCTGCGGTTTTGAAAAAGTTAACATTTTCACCAGCTAATGTTGCTGCATTAAAGGCTGCCATTAATTCGCATATTACTCCATGCATAGGCACATCTGCAAACATTAATCCACCATCATCTGAAAAATTTCCGTTGGATTGATTAATAACTAGCATCTTTTCGTTATAAAAATATATATTTTTATCATCGCCATATTTTTTAAGACCAATTTTGGTATTATTCGTGTAATTTTTCATGGCTCTATTGATTTTATCATTAGAAGTATAAGTCCAGCCAACATACTGCATATAAGCATCGCCAAACCTCGTCCAATCAGCAATAGCACAAGTCATAAATCTTGCATTATTTATTCTATCTGTTGATACTGAAATTTGATTGTTTTTATAGCTTAAGTATAAAGGTTTACCTATAGTATCGTTGTTTTCATAATACAAAACTTTTGAGCGTATCACCAGACCATTTTCGCCAAGCAATCCTTTAGCACCGTTATTATAAGGTAGTACTTCCCATATTTGTCCCTGCAAGTTTAAGTCATTGCCCATAAATACAGAATAACTTCCGTCATCATTTAAGTTTAGGGTCAATACCAATTTTTCATTATTCAAGGCATGAATTTTATATCCGGCATCGCACCATTCAAACTTAAATTTCTGATTATTGTTACCTGTATAATTATACATTATCAAAGGCGCCCCTGCGTTAGTGGAGTTGTCTTTTACATCCATATAGTATTCTGGATAAATACCTACCATTTTAGCAAGATAATATGTCTCTCCATCAAGAAAATCATATTTATCGCCTAAAACGTCAGGTTTATCCAAAGGATAAGGATCTTCAATATCCGAATATCCATCACCATCTGAATCGTCATTACTTTCAGGGTTAGAATTCATTATAAAATAATAACCAGCAGTTACTTCCTGCTCTTTGTGATCCATTATAATAGTCTTATAAATCGGTACAGGTTCAATTTCAACACCATCTTCTAATCCGTCATGGTCAGTATCGGGCAGATCGTATCTGGTATGAACTATCTGTCCGTTCTGAACTCGTATACCAGCTAATTCAAAAACATCATACAAACCATCACCGTCTGTATCTTTTGTGTCAAAGAAAGTATCCAATGCAATTTGGGAATAAATATCGGCTAAATCATTAGTTGTAATGGCTTTGTAGAATTCACCATGAGTCATCTTTGCCATATGTTCAAGTGTTTTATCATCAGAACCTAAGCCAAACCCAATAGTGTAGATCGAAATATCTAAACTATCCGCTGCTTTTAAATATGAATCAGAAATATTACATCCACCATCAGACATAAATACGATCATTTTTTTTGGAGCATCAGTTTGTGTTTTTAATAACTCTATTGATTTATTTATTGATGCATTAAAATTATTGCCTCCAGTAGAATAAATCTTTTCAAGTGAGTTTAGTAAATTATTTTTATTGCTTGCCGAAGTAAATCCACAAAGTACTTTAGGCATACTATCTTCAGCTAAAATAGCAACGTTGTCTTTAGATCTCAAAATATTGATAAATGATTTAGCGGCTTTCTTTCTACCTGCTTCATATGGATCGTTGTATTGCATACTACCCGAACAATCAATGACCAAAACTGTGCTTAATCCACTTGGAGCATAATCATAATAACTCGGATATAATTCAGTAGACCATGCTTTGTACCATTCTTCCCTGTTAACAATCATATACTTTAATCCTGTATAATAAAACTTGACACATACAAAACAATCAAAGT
>NZ_QTVE01000005.1:0-189185 GCF_003460465.1 Ruminococcus sp. AF37-20
TATATCACACTTTTTATCTTTTGTCAACCCCTTTTCTGAAGTTTTTTTCAAAAAAGTTTTTTGACTTCCGATTATTTAGTGTTTTCTAATGTGCTGTCTTAAATCAGCTTATCTATTATATCATATTAGCTAAGCTTTGTCAAGACTTTTCTTTGTGAATTCTTTATGAACTCACTTTCATGCTACTCCTCAGGTATCTCCTGTTCTCCCGAACCTTTTACCTTCGTTTCGCTTCTTCCTTTATCGCTCTCTCTCGAGGCGACTTGTTTATTTTATCACTTTTATGCCTTTTTGTCAAGCGTTTTGTACCGTTTCTATGTTTTTTATAGATATTTTCATTATTTTGCACAGAAACAGTACAAAACTTACACAATATTGACGATCAGAAGAACGTCGAATATATCTTTGACTCGCCTACATGATAAACTACCCCGTCATTGAACGCAAATACAACTGTTAGAGTAAAAGTACCCTTGCTGTCTGTAAAAGCGCCGTTCTGCGAATGTACAGTAAGCGTCCTGCACTCATTAGTATAATTAACGCCGAATGTCTTATTCACTTCCTCTATAGTCGATCCAGTCTTTATTCCGCCTATAGAGAACTCAGGACAATTATCCAAAAACAATCCCATAACATCACATTCACTTGCCTTAGCTTCTTCATAAGTATAATTGTCAATGGTCATGCTTCCTGAATATCCTGTTGCACCATTGCTGAAGAAAGTTTCCATATCATCTTCCGCTATCACATAATTCTTCGGGTCAACGCTCTCAGAATAACCACCTAAACCTGCCGCCCAAAGGCCCATATCCGCTACATCACTATACTTTGCAGGAAACGCAAACGCCTTGCCTTTTAATGTCATATCAAAAAGCCTTTCGTCCTGCACATATATCTCAGGGTATACAGGGTCTTTTTCATCGAACTCTATAGGGTCTTCCGTTTCATTTTTGGACGATGTGGTCTCCGATTTGCTGTCGTTTGCATTACTATCTGTATTTTCTGTATTACTATTGTCTGAAATAATTCCGCCATTGTTGTCACTTATGCGGTCATTGTCTGTTATGTGCGTATTTCCACCCGTATTGTTGTTTATATTGGGCGTATCGTCCGTCTTGCCGTTGTCGATCTTTGAATCATGTGTACTGTCGACAATGCTTTCCTCTGTTTCGCCACCAGCTACTGTCTGATTTTCGTCAGAGCCGTTCCCATTTCTATTTATAAGGTCAGGCGACCAACTGTCATTGTACTGCACTGATGAACTGCCGCTTGTCTTTATGCTGTTTTTATCAGTTTTGCTGTCGGATAAAAACAGACCTGCTCCAACTGCCACGCACAGTGCCGCCGCACATACTCCGCCTATCCACATAGGTTTCCTGCTTACCGCCGCAGTATTTTTGAGCTTATTTTTCAGCTCCTCGACCTGCTCTTCATCAGGCTCTATCTGCTCTTTCATGCCTCTGAAAAATTCCTTATTCATAGAAATATCCTCCTTTCAGCTTTTCTTTCAACATTTCTCTTGCCCTTGTAAGCTGCATTCTCACCGTTCCACTGCGTACTTTCATTATCTTTGCTATCTCATCAGTAGACACCTCTTCAAAATAGTAAAGATAGACCACCATTCTGTATTTTTCAGGCAGTTCCGTTACAGCGCAGAAAACATCATTTTCCTCACGGCTTCTGAAAAAGCTTACCTCTTCCTTTCTTTCTTCAAGGGGAACTGTACGCCTGCGCCAGCTTGACAATGTTATCTTTTTGCACTGATTGAGAGTAGTCCTGATAAGCCAGAACTTCTCCTCATCATTGTCCTTGACTGTTATCCCCTTTCGATAAGCTGCAAGAAACACTTCCTGAAAAACATCGTCTGCATCTGCTTTTGAGCCAAGACGTGCTATAGCGATTCCATAAACGGTACTTTTATATTTATCTATAAGCCTGTCTATCTCTGAAGGCGTATTTTTCAAATTGACGTCCATTTGATCACCCCTTAATAATAAATACTTTTTCTCTCCCGAAATGTCACAAAAAATAAAAAATATTTTTCAAAAGCCGCCTGAGCATACGCCCAGACGGCTCCACTTTCTTTAGAACAATCCCTGCTCCTCTGCAGCAGACGGCACATATTCCTCGTTCTCGATTATATAGTCCACCACTCTGCAATAGAAATCTGTAGGATTCATCTGAATTTTCGATTTTATATAATTTGCCTGCTCCTGATCAGGTGCGTAAAGAGTTATGTCCATAAGCACCATATCATCGTCACAGCAGCGGCAATGCACGTTATAACCACGCTTTGCAGGCTTTATATCAAAGCTTACGTCACGATCGTTTTTAAGCTTGACGAACAGTCTTAGACCTGCCGCATATATCTTATCTCTAAAACTTTTCGGCACAAGTTTTTTGAATTTCTCAGCGCCATCAATGCCCTTTTCAGTGAGCCGATAGTAATTCGTGCCTTCTATTTCCGCAAGCTCCAGCGTGCCGTTTTCCAACATTCTGCTGACAGCTTCCGTATATACAAAATAATTCACAACGCCTTCGCCCGTGGCTATCTCTGTCAGCTGATTAGGCGTACAAAGCTGATTTATCTGACCCAGAAAATAAGCCAGAAGTATTTGAACCTCATACACGTCGGAAATGTTCTTCATGTTCTCTGATATATGAGCCTCAGGATTTTGTACCAAGCTATCAATCCTCCTTTGGAAATTTCTCTAAAAATTTGGGTATTCAAGCATATGATTGAGCAAAGCTATATTAACAGCCGCCTCAACACATGGCACAGCTCTTGGAACAACGCAAGGGTCGTGTCTGCCCTTTACTTCGAGAGTTTCATTTTTCATAGCTGAATAGTCCACAGTTGCCTGCGGTCTTGCTATTGACGGAGTAGGCTTGAAAGCAACTCTAAGTGTGATAGGCATACCAGAAGCTATTCCGCCCAGTATTCCGCCGTGATTGTTTGTCTTTGTCACAACGTGACCTTTATCATTTACATAGAACTCGTCATTGTTCTCCGAACCTGTCATTTCCGCCACCTTAAAGCCTGCACCAAACTCCAGACCCTTTACCGCAGGGATACCGAAAATAAGCTGAGCGATAGAGTTTTCAAGTCCGTCAAAGATAGGCGAGCCGATACCGGCCGGAACATTGATAGCGATACATTCTATAATTCCGCCAACGCTGTCCTTATCCTTTCTTGCCTTGTCTATCTCCTTTATCATTTCGTTGCCCTGAACGTCAATGATAGTCGGGAACTCTTTCTCACGAACTTCCCTTATCATATCCTTAGTGGTATTGATAGGGTCAAAAGCCTTATCCTTTATGCCATGGATCTCTGCGATATGAGCGCCTACATAGATACCTCTTTTTTCAAGTATCTGACCTGCCACTGCTCCTGCAAAGCATAGAGGCGCAGTAAGTCTGCCTGAAAAATGTCCGCCGCCTCTTACATCATTGAAGCCTCTGTATCTCAATGCGCCTGTATAATCAGCGTGACCAGGTCTTGCAAGCCTTGAAAGATTTGAATAATCCTGTGAATGCTGGTCTGTATTTGCTATAAGCGCACAAAGAGGAGTACCCGTAGTCTTGCCGTTAAAATAGCCAGACATTATCTGCGGCATATCCTTTTCTTTTCTCTGTGTAGAGGTCTTGTTCTGCTTAGGCGCTCTTCTTGCCATAAATTGATATATCTTGTCAAGGTCGATGCTCTCCCCCGGCGGTACATTATCCATAACAACGCCTATTGCAGGGCCGTGGCTCTCACCGAAAACGGTAAAGCCTATATTGTTGTTCCATGTTGATGACATTTTACTTCCTCCTGTCAGCTTATAAAGCCTGTATAAATAACGGCAGATACCCGCCAGATCAGTACAAATTTTTGTACTAGTCCACGTTAAGGCTCACGGCTTATCTCTCCTCCGATGCTCTCATATACCTCAAAGAAATCGGGATATGACTTGCTGACGCACTCCGCACCGTTTATCTTCAGTGGTGAAGTACATCTTGTTGCAGCCACCGCCATTGACATTGCGATCCTGTGGTCGTTGAAGCTGTCAACTTCTCCGCCATTCAGTGAGCCAACGCCCTCTATCTCCAATCCGTCCTCAAGCTCAGTTACCTTTCCGCCAATTGCGTTAAGGCACTGTGAGATAGCCGAAAGCCTGTCGCACTCCTTTATCCTAAGACGTGCGGCATTTCGTATATAGCTTTTTCCCTCGCAGAAGCTTCCAAGTACTGTAAGAACAGGCACAAGGTCGGGTATATCCGAACAGTCGAGGTCAAAAGGCCGCAAACCGCCATTTTTATTATACACTATTTTCTCGCATATTTCAACAATTTTTTTATCTCCCTGAAAAGATTTTTCAGAAAGCCCTGCAATATCAATATCACTGCCCAAAGAATTTGCCACCTTGAAGAAAGCCGCCTGAGAATAATCCCCCTCAACTCTGCCGCTGAAAGGCATATAATGCTGACCGCCCTTTACAAAATATCCGTTCTCTGTTTCCTCAACCTGACAGCCATGCTCTCTCAAAGTGCCTAGAGTTATGTCAACATATGGCTTTGACTCCAAATGAGAAGTGAGTATTATCTCGCTGTCCTCCTCAAGAAGCGGCAGAGCAAACAGAAGTCCTGTGATAAACTGAGAAGATATTCCACCGTCAACATAGAACTTGCCCCCTGTGAGCTTTCCATTAGTGGAAAAAGGCATAGTGTTGTCATATTCAAAGCTTACGCCATGCTTTGGAAACTCTTCAAGATATGGTGTGATAGGTCTTTGCGGAAGCCTGCCCCTGCCGATGAACTGAGTATCCACCCCAAGCGCACAAGCAACAGGTATGAGAAATCTCAGCGTTGAGCCGCTCTCACAGCAATCCAAAGCTGCGCTCTCAGGAATATCCTTTATGCCCTCTATCACTGCCCTGTCGCCGTCAAAATCTATTTTCGCCCCAAGCGCCCTCATGCAATCCATAGTCGCAAGGATATCCACCGAGGGATAAAGATTTGTTATCTCAGAAACGCCATTAGACAATGCCGCCGCTATCACCATTCTGTGTGCAACGCTTTTTGAGGGCGGAACTGTCACCTGTCCGCTGAGTTTTTTCGGAAATACAGTTATGTTCATCGCTATCCTCCGTTACATCTCTGCGATTATTTCGGCTATCTGCTTCTCGGCTATCTCTTTGCCGTACTGATTTTCACCGAAGCACATCATCTCGCCTATTTCTTTTTGGAAAACAAATCTCAGCTTTCCGTCACGGACCTTTTTATCTGTATAAAGCTTTTTCACAAGAGCCTTTCTGTCAATATAGTCAGGTATTTTTGTAGGAAGCTTTGCCCTTTCAAGAAGCTTTTCCACACGCTGTTCATTTTCATGGGATATGAAGCCAAGCTTCTCGCCCAATCTTGCCTGTGCCACCATACCGATAGCTACAGCTTCTCCATGATATAGTCTATAATCAGACACAGTTTCGATAGCTCTGCCGACAGTGTGACCGAGATTAAGCACCTCTCTCAGACCCGACTCTCTCTCGTCTTTCATTACCACTTTGTACTTGACTTCGCAGTTTTTCTTTGCGATATACTCGCAGGCTTCGCCGTCACATTCAAGCACCTTTTCCACGTTTTTTTCAAGATACTCAAACAGCTCCTTATCACCAAGACAGCCGTGCTTTATAGTTTCCGCAAGACCGCTTGAAAGCTGTTTTTCAGGCAGAGTTTTCCATGTGTCTATATCCAGATACACTTTTTTAGGCTGATTGAACAGACCTATAAGATTTGTAGCAAGGGGCGTATCAACGGCAGTTTTTCCGCCCACAGAAGCGTCAGCCGCCGCAAGAAGCGTTGTGGCATAATTCACAAAAGGCACTCCTCTGCCGAATGTTCCAGCCACAAAGCCTGCAAGGTCTGTGACAACTCCGCCGCCAACGGCTACCACACAGCAATCACGGCGAAAGCCTTTTTCAAGCATAGAGTCCTCAACAAACTCTTTCATCTGCCTGGTTTTGGACTTTTCTCCCTCAGGTATCACAAAAAGCTCGGCTTTCAGACCTGCGGCATTGAGCCTGTCATAAATATCTCTGCCATAGAGATCCACAACGATAGAATCCGTTACAACGGCAAATTTCTTTATCTTTCCCACAAGACCGCCTTTAAGGTCGCTGACCAGCGTATCCTGCAATTTTCTGCCTATTTCTATATCATAAGAATCGTCTACGACCCTTTTAAGCTCGCAGTTGAATTTCATTAATATCAAAACCTTTCAGTACAATTTTTTACACAGCTATCATAAAAGCCTAATTGCCGTCTGAGCATTTCTCGGCGTCTATTGCAAGTGCGATCAGCAATCCCGCCAAAGCATTGCTATCGTCATAAACGTCTATGACATAGGTATCAGTAAGGTGCAAAAGCTCCTTTGACACATACATTATCTGTTCGGCACCGCTATAAACGGAATAGTCCCAGCCGAAAATGTCGCCGTCCACTCTCCAACCGCAGAAATCTATATGGAACTTTGGCTTGAAAAAGGTGAACTCTTTCTTTATACAGCCCATATACTCTCCGCCTATGTATATCTCAAAGGTAGGGAAAATTTTCAGCACCTTTTCTTTCAGCACGCCGACCTTGTTTCCCATGTTGTCGTATATCTCCAGCAAGTGACCCCATGCGAGTCTGCCTTTTACGCTGAAAACTGCGTTACCGTATTCGTCGCACACATCATAGCTGTCAAACCATGAAAAAAGCCTTTGTTTAAGCACAAGTTTCATCGTTCTTCCTCCTTTGTACTTTATCCATTTACAGTTCTAAAACATTATACCACATCACTGAATATTTGTAAAGAAAAAGAGGTGCGAAAACACCTCTTTTTCAATGTCTTGTTTATTCGTTTACATCAAGAGGCTTGCCCATGAACTCGGAAAGTGCCTTAACTTTCTTCATTGTTTCAGCGAACTGTGCAGGAGTAAGTGACTGCGCACCATCGCTCCATGCGTTCTTAGGGTCGTTGTGTACCTCTATCTCAAGTGCGTCACAGCCTGCTGTTACAGCGCAAAGTGCCATTGGCTCAACAAGTGAAGCGATGCCTGTAGCGTGGCTAGGGTCAATAGTGATAGGAAGGTGTGTTTTCTGCTGGAGCAGAGGAACAGCTGAAAGATCGAGAGTATTTCTTGTGGCAGGCTCGAATGTGCGGATACCTCTTTCGCAAAGGATAACGTTCTGATTGCCCTCAGACATTATGTACTCAGCGGACATGAGAAGCTCCTGAAGAGTTGATGAAAGTCCTCTCTTGAGAAGAACAGGCTTGTCGCTTCTGCCGAGAGCCTTGAGAAGTGTGAAATTCTGCATATTTCTTGCTCCTACCTGAACAACGTCAACGTCAGCAAAGCAGTCAAGATCAGAAAGATCCATGATCTCAGTAACGATAGGCAGACCTGTTATCTTTCTAGCCTGAATAAGAAGGTCGATGCCCTCTTTGCCAAGGCCCTGGAATGAATATGGCGAAGTTCTTGGCTTGAATGCACCGCCTCTGAGCATTGTCGCACCTGCCTCCTTGACAGCGATAGCAGTTGTGATTATCTGCTCCTCAGTTTCAACAGAGCAAGGGCCTGCGATGACCTGAAGCTTTCCGCCGCCTATCTTTCTGCCTGCAACGTCGATAACAGTATTATCAGGGTGAAACTTTCTGTTAGCGTTCTTGTAAGGCTCCTGCACACGCTGGACCTTTTCAACACATTCCTTAGCCTGAACTGCTTCTATATCGATCTGAGTTGTGTCGCCAATAAGACCGATAACATTTGAATGAACGCCCTCTACCAGATTCGTCGATACATGGAACTGGTCGAGCCAGTTCAAAAGCTCTTCTACCTGTTTTTCCTGTGAATTGTTTTTCAATACGATTATCATGTTACTTTCCTCCGAAAATCAAATTTGTATAGGCAATAAAAACAGCCGTGACATCCTTTTACAAGAAAGCCACGGCTTATAATAAACGCAGATATAAAAACAGAAACTTCTCTATTCTATACGCCTATTCTGATCTCGTCGCTTTCTTCACACGCCAAAAAAACTCGAAGCCATAAAAGTAGCTCAAGCTCATAAAGAAGTATGTAAAGACTGCAGACATGATAACAGTAGACATATTCTGTTTTTTCCTTTCGATTTATTTGTTATTGCTAACCACGTTCATTATACTCTCACAGGCAGGGCTTGTCAATAGTCCTGCCGAGAGTTTACACTTTTTTAACGTTTGCAAAACACTTTATTCTTCGTTTTTCACCTTATAGCTTTCTACAAGATGATAGGCCTTGATATCCACAAGAGCGTCAAGAACGATACCCTCAGCGGTATAATCCTCGCTGAATATCCTGCCCTCCTGCCTTATGGTGTTCACAAGACCAGCCTTGTCAAAAGGCAGAAGAAGCCTGCATCTTACGCTGTTTTCGGGTAATGCCTTTTGTATAGCCGCAAGCAGGCTGTCAATGCCTGTGCCGTTTTTGGCGGATATCTTCACCGCTTCACCTGATGTGTCAAGCTCGTTTATATAAGGCACTTTGTCGCACTTGTTGAACACTGTCACCACAGGTATTCCCTCACAGCCAAGCTCTTTGAGCAGTTCAAGGGTAACTTTTGCCTGTTCCTCGCAGTCATCAGCCGAGGCGTCGCACACATGGATTATAACGTCCGCACTTGCCGCCTCTTCAAGAGTGGATTTGAAAGCTTCCACAAGCTGATGCGGCAGACGTCTGATAAGTCCTACCGTATCGATAAGCGTCACCGACCTGCCGTCAGGAAGCTCTATAGCCCTTGATGTTGTTTCCAAAGTCGCAAAAAGCTTATTCTCTGCAAGCACGCCCGCCTCGGTAAGATAATTGAGCAGTGTGGATTTTCCCACGTTTGTATAGCCCACTATCGCCGCTGTAAGAACACCGTCTTTCTTGCGACGTTTTCTCATAAGCCCACGACGCTTCTCTATCTCCTTAAGCTCGTCTGAAAGTGCCGCAATACGTGTTCTGATGTGTCGCTTGTCGGTTTCAAGCTTCGACTCACCAGGACCTCTTGTGCCGATACCACCGCCAAGACGTGACATATTAGTTCCCATGCCTGCAAGCCTTGGAAGTCTGTATTTGTTCTGTGCTATCTCTACCTGCAATCTGCCCTCACGAGTAATCGCACGCTGAGCAAAGATATCCAGTATGAGCATAGTTCTGTCAATAGTGAAAACGCCGCATACGTCCTCGATATTTCTTATCTGTGTGGCTGTCAGTTCGCAGTCAAAAACTATCCTGTCAATATTTTCATTTCTGCATATCTCAGCCATTTCTTCAAGCCTGCCTGAGCCTATGCAGGTGCCACTGTCAAAGGACGGCCTTTTCTGTGTCACTCTCGCTATCACCTCACCGCCTGCTGTTTCTGTCAGCTCTTCAAGCTCGTCAAGGGAAAGCTCCACGTCATACGAACCTGTGTCCACTGCCGCCAGCAGCACACGGTCTTTCTTTATTGTGTTGTCAAACATTTCTGCCATATTAATCACTCCTAATGTCTGTTATCAAGCCGCTCTTCGGCTTTTTCAGGCATAAAAAAACACACCCTCAGGCGTGTAACCAAAACGTTATACGGAAGAGTCGGAGCGGCTTGTGCCAATGCACCTGCCTGATATTCGGTTTAATAGTTTCTCACCCATATTCTTGTAATTCTCATGTCATCCGACGCTCCTTTCGTAAAATATGTTTTATTATATCACAGCCATATTTTTTTGTCAAGCATAAAAACATAAAAAGCAGGCTGCCTTTTTCAGACAGCCTGCAAATGTTATTCATAATCGCTTTTAAGAATACTTCTCTTGCGCTTTTTTTCCTCATAAAGCAGGATATCAGCATGGCTGAGAAGCTCGCCTATCTCAAGCGTGGCACTGCATACGAACGGATAAACGCCTACGCTCGTATGGATTATATATGGCTTATCGGCGGCATATTTAATATTGTATTCTCTTGTGACCGCTTCTATATGGTTTCTCATTGACGGGATATCTATTGCGTTATCAAGAAAAGCGCATACAACGAACTCATCGCCACCTATACGACCCACTATCTCACTGTTGCCAAAAGAGTGTTTAAGTATCTTTGCCGCAGATAGTATAGCAAAGCCGCCCTCCTCGTGACCAAACTTATCATTTATGGTTTTCAGACAGTCAAGGTCGGCAAAGACCATGATAGCCTTTTCACCCTCGTTTTTGTCATTGCTGAGTCTTTTACGAAGTTCCTCAAAAAATCCCCTTCGATTGTAGCAGCCCGTCAAAGCGTCCTGCCTTGAAAGATCTCGAAGAAGCTCATTGTTTTCCTTGATCTCGATAAGGCTCTTTTTAAGCTGCTTCTGGGTAACAGCCTGCTGCTTCATCAAGGTTATTATTTTAAGTGCCGCACAAAGCTGAACTGTCACCGACTGCAAATAATTAAAATACTCATGCTTTATCTCACACATCAGTATTCCGTAATGCTCCTCGTTAGAGAACAATGGTGATACCACTAATGTATAACGTCTGTCTGTTGGCAGATACTTATTCGACAACAGCTCTGTATACTTTACAGCCTGCTCTTCATGTGGGAGCTGGATAGCGTCAGAACCATTGTGATAGGCTTTGAGATACATATATTCCGGCGGTTGCCACTTATCTGTACCAAAGTGAATAATGGCAGGCTCGAAGCTGAACAGGAAGCTTGATTCCATATGAAGCCTCGTAAGCTTATCCACAACAGTTTCATATGCTCTGTCATCATAAGCTTCAAACACAAGCATATCCCTTGTGATAGAGTTTGCCTGCCATGCAAGAAACTCATTATCCTCAAGCTTTTCCTTACAGTAATTCGCATTGCGTTCTGCCAGTATCTTGTATATCTGAATAAAAGTCTGATTTAACTTTAAATGCTTCTCCACGTTATCAAAACGAGAGATAAGCTTTTGCTGAATATACTCAACAGAAGCATAAAGCTCATCAACGCTCACAAACCTAAAAAATTCTTCACTGGCAAGAGTTGAGGTCATTTCTAATACTTTGTCTTTTTTGACCTCATTATCAAGGTTTTCCTCACGGGCATAATCATCAAGAGCATATATTATCTTGACGTAATTTTCTCGCATTTTCGCAGTTGTTTCACTTGCACTGTATTTATTGAACAAAAACTGTCCCATTCTTCTTGCAAACGCTTCCGGATCATCTGATATGCGACCAAAAGATATGGTCTTTATTTTTGAGTTGCCCTGACATCCACAGGAATTTCTTCTTACCATTCCCGAAGAGATCTTATCGTTGTTTATAGCCTTATTTACAACATAGTTCACAGCCTCCTGAACGGCATGATAGCCAAGCTCAGAAGGGTCAGCCTTAACAGTCGTCAAATGCGGATTAAGCTCCTCAGCCACGGGATCGTCGTCAAAGCCTGTCACAAGGATATCCTTACCGGGACGTATCCCACGCTCTTCCATAGCCTTATAGCCTGCAATTGCCATCTGGTCGTTTGCAAAAACGATAGCATCAAGTTCTGGATTATCGTCAATAAGCTTTCCGACTTCGTCAACACAGAATTTCGAAAAATTGCCATATGCAACACGCTTTTCGTCATAGATGATACCATTTTTCTCAAGAGTCTCCTTGTAAACGTCAAGTCTTTCAAGGGCGTCATCACTTGTTTTAGGTCCGCTTACCATACCTATCTTTTTACAGCCATGCACCTTTATAAGATGTTCTATAGCCTCCTTCATTCCCGTTCTGTTGTCGAGCATGATACAAGGATAACCATCAATATGTGCCGTTATAGTTATAACAGGCGTTCCAGCAAATTTTTTCAGAAACTGAGCCTTATGCTCGTTGTCAAGATATGTTCCAAGTGTGCCGATAAGCACAAGCAGAACGTCAAACTTATTTGCCGCCGCCATATCGAACAAAGTATTATACTGATACTCATACACCGTTCTCAGCTTGTCGGCATAGATCCCATCTATATATCTGCCTGGAAAAATAACGAGGTCGGCGTCGCACTGCTCTGCGCCTATCATGGCGCCCTCTGCAACCGCATCGTCAAAATCATCTTCAAGGTGGCTCACCAAAAGTCCTATTTTTATACGTCTGCGTTTAGCAGTATCATTCATCATCTCATGATCCTCCGTACAAATCAGCCGTGCTGCTTCAGACGATCTAAAGCAGCGTCACACAAGGCACGCCTATGGGCTTTGCCTTATTCGTTTATCTTAATATTTTTCTTACAGTCGACTACTGAAAGCGTACCATTCGGACTTCCAAGCCACCAGCCATCGCCTGTAAGGAACATTACGTCGAACTGACAGGTTTGTGCTGTCACGTCACCTTTACCAGTTTTATCTCCAACACCTGAAACAGAACCGCCCTCGCAATAAAGCGTAAAGACAGTATTTTTAAGCTCACAATCCAGCTCGCCGTCCCTTGTTCCCACACAGTTGAGAGTTCTTCCTTTCATGGAAATGTTGAGCCTGCCATCAAGAATACATATCCTTCCGGTACCGTTACTCGTAACTCCCACTGCAGTCAGATTATTTCCCGAAAGCACACAGCTCATGTTATAATCTGAAATGCTTATATCAGCACTGCCGCTCATAGTACCTATACCGACTGATACTCCTGCCGCAAGCTTTAGTCTACAGCCACAGTTTGATATAGTCACATCTGCGTCGCCATCAATACTTCCAATGCCAACGCACCTATCGCCACTGCAATTTACAGCTATATCACCGCCTGCAATGACAATGCCGTTTTTGCAGCCTCCTCCGCCTATGCCGACGCACTTGTCGCCATTTGCAGTTATATCAAGAACACCTGTCATTGCGACAGTTATCCTTCCACAAGGCTGCTTGCTGTCAGTACCTATTGCATAGCAATCCTGTGATTCTGATCTGATATAAAGCTCACCTGAGCCTACAAGCTCTAACGACGATCCCTCAGGGACATAAATGCCTCTGCCGTCTATACGATCTTCACCGCTGCACACTATCCTTACTCTCGAGCCAATGCCAAGCTTTATGTTCGGTAGTTCCCCATATGTAATGAGCCATGCGTTTTTCAAGTGAATGACGCAATCAACACCATTACCAATTGTCACGGACAAAGGCACTGCACGATCGTCCTCAGCCTTTCCCGAAAGAGTAAATGTACCTGTGCCAAGAAAAATGTCAGAATATCTTTTTTTATACATCTCAGCAAGGTCGATAACGTCATTATCCTCAGCGTGGAAGACCTTTTTATCATTATCCCTCGCCTCGATACTGTAAGCCACTATCTCCTCACGGATATTTTCCGAGATATCGTGGATAAGCACAGGCTTCGGCTTAGAAACATAATAACCCTGAATAAGATCGACACCGAAATATATCATGGTTTTAAGTTCTTCGCTTGTTTCAACGCCCTCTGCAAGTGCGGTATATCCGCTTGAATGGAAATATTCCACCATTTTTGAAACTATCTTCTGAGCCTTAGGATTCTGGTCAATGCCGGAAATGAGGGAACGGTCTATCTTTACCACCTCAGGATCATATCGCAGAAGATTCGATGTATTTGAGTAGCCTGTGCCATAATCGTCAATAGCAAGGCTCATATTGTTCTTTTCAAGACGCACCCTTATTCTCTCGAGGTCGTCCTCGCTGATCTCTGTCTGCTCTGTCATTTCGATAACGACCTTTTCAAGAAGTTCGCCATAGTCATTGACGATCGCATAAAAATCCTTATCGTCAAGAGCATGAGATGATATTGAATTTATATACAGCCTGCGGTTTTCAAAATCGAGCTGATGCTTGCTGAGATATTTAAGAGTATTTTTCAGTGTAGCTTTCTCAATATCGTAAAGTCTGCCAAAATTTTTAGCACAGTTGAGTATCTGAAGCGGATTGAGTGCTATATTTCCCTTTGTTCTCATAAGTGCTTCATAAGCGACTATCTCGCCTGTTGAAGAACTAACGATAGGCTGAAAATGATATGTAAACAGATTTTTATCAAGAAGCTCTGAAAAAGCCCTGATATTCTCGATATCACTCTTCTGCTTTGCATATTTTTCAGGATCAAAGCAACAAATACTGCCTGCACCCTTCGCCTTAGCTTCATAGAGTGCAAAGCCTGCTGCGTGCATGAGTCTTGCTGGCACTTCAAAGCCGCTGCTTATGCCTGCCGTCACAGACAGCGAATGATTTGAAGACGATCTCACTCCAAATTCATCCGGCAGGCAACACTCCTTCACCGCTTTACGGATATTGTCAGCAAATTCCTCAGGCTTACCTCCAAAGCGTGGAACATATATCCAAAACTGACCGTCTGAATTGAATGCCGTCACAGTATTTTCAGGCATAACTGCGACAACCGCCCTCAGTGCCTCCCCTATGCAGTAGTCTGAATCCAAAAGCTTCCCTGCTCCATCAAATCTTACAAGAGCAAGCAATGATGAGCGTGTCATTCCATCAAGAAGTCTTACAAGCTCTGATTGTGGTATAATGTCGAGCCCTTCAAAAACACTTTTTGACATATATTCTTTCGACAGATACACTATTCCGGCGGTAATGCTGGTTGGAGTATCAAGAAATTCTATACACAACGGCAGGCCAAGATCTCGTCCTCCGCCGTTCAATGCAACTATATCTCTGAACTTGTCATAATCTGTGTTCTCTCTAAGTCCCATAAGAGCACGACAGTTTTCATCGGCATAAAACTCTCCGCTTTTCTCGTCCATAACAAATCCGCCGATATTGTGCCATATTGAACAAACCTTTCCCCAGACAGCACCAAAATAGCTTTGCCACAATTTATTTTCCATATCCATGATCTTCACCATGCCTGAATATACGACTGTGTTCAGACAATCCTTCCTTTGGAGATTTGTTAATTTTTTATATTTTTATAACTAATTATTTGTCAAGCCTATTATAACACAATCCCGATAAAATTACAATAGCGACTAAGGAAAAGATGTTACAAAATCGTGCATGGAATTTTGTATATCTGTTTGACTTAGCTGGTTTTTGGTAGTATAATATAAGCATACACACAATGGAAAGTTAGGATAAAATGACAGATTTTCGCAATAAGTATTCGGTGCTTCAGGACTTTTTCGGACACTCTCAGTTCAGAAACGGTCAGGAGCAGATAATAGACAGCATACTTGCAGGGCGTGACTGCCTTGGAGTTATGCCAACAGGCGCAGGCAAGTCTATGTGCTATCAAATACCTGCTCTTATGTTTGACGGGATAACTATAGTTGTTTCGCCACTCATATCCCTTATGAAAGATCAGGTGAACTCGCTGATACAATCGGGAGTGAGGGCAGCGTATCTGAACTCCTCACTGACGGCGGCACAGTATGAAATGGCTATATCAAACGCCGCCCGTGGTATGTACAAGATAATATATGTTGCACCTGAAAGGCTGATGACAGGATCGTTTCTGTCACTGGCTTCGTCGGTGAAGATATCAATGCTTGCGGTGGACGAAGCCCACTGCGTTTCTCAGTGGGGACAGGATTTCAGACCTTCCTATATGAAGATACCCGAGTTTCTCGGCAAACTTCCCTACCGCCCTATCGTCAGCGCATTCACCGCCACTGCCACCGCAGAAGTAAAAGCGGACATTATCAAAATGCTTGAACTCCGTGACCCTTTCACCATAACCACAGGCTTTGACAGAAAAAATCTCTACTTTGGCGTTTCTCACCCTCATGACAAATACAGTGAAACAGTGAGGATAGTTGAGAAATACAAGGACAACTGCGGAATAATCTACTGCTCCACAAGAAAAAATGTTGAGAGCGTGTGTGAAAAGCTCTGTGCCGACGGCTACAACGCTTCACGCTATCATGCAGGTCTTTCTGATGAGGAAAGGCGTAAAAATCAAGACGATTTTATCTTTGATCGTGTCCAGGTCATGGTGGCGACCAATGCTTTCGGCATGGGAATAGACAAATCAAACGTGAGCTATGTCATACATTATAATATGCCTAAGAATATTGAAAGCTATTATCAGGAGGCAGGCAGAGCGGGACGTGACGGCAACGAAGCAAAGTGCATTTTGCTCTACAGCGGTCAGGACGTTGCGACCAACAAGTTTCTTATAAACAATTCTCATGACAATCCCGACCTTGACGATGACACACTTGAAATGATACGCAAACGTGATCTTATGCGTCTGAAAAAGATGACCGATTACTGCAATACAAACGGCTGTCTGAGAGAGTTTATCCTTGGATATTTCGGTGAGAAGCAGGACAAGCCTTGTCAGAACTGCTCAGGCTGTTTGGGTGATTTCGGAGAAACAGAAGAAGTTGACGTGTCTGTGGATTGCCAAAAAGTGCTTTCCTGCATTTATAGACTTCACCAGCGAAACCTTTCTTTTGGAGCAGGTGTCATAGCACAGATACTTAAAGGCTCAGACTCCGAAAAGGTAAAGCGTTTTGACCTTTCCACTCTTTCGACATACGGCATAATGAAAGACTCCACGCAGGTCTATATCCGCAGGCTCATAGCTTTTCTTGAAGCTGATGATTACATCACACAGACTTCACACGGGGATTTTTCTGTACTTACCCTTACAAGAAGGTCTGCGGAAATATTAATGGACAAAAAGACTATTACAATACGCCTTCCAAAGAAAAAACCAAAGAGCGAAACGGTCACAAAGATCGGCAGGGACGAAGTTACGACATTTGACAAGGAGCTTTTCGGACGGCTCAGAGCTGTGCGGAGCAAGCTTGCGACACAGGCGAGTCTGCCTGCATATATCATTCTTACAGACGCTTCACTGCGTGATATGTGTATAAAGCTGCCTAAGACGCAGACGGAGCTTTTGAATATCTCAGGGGTGGGCAAGTCAAAGCAGGAACGTTATGGAAGATACTTTGTAGCTGAGATACAGAAATATCTCAAGGAAAATCCGGACGCCGCTTCGGGCTATAAATATATCCCAGAGGGCTATCTGCAAAAGCAGATGGCGGAAGGCGGTCAAAGCACAAAGGAATATATAATCGCCCACGCAGGTGAGCTTTCAGGCAAAGAACAGGATATGACCCTTTCAGAAGTATGCGACAGCATTTTCTATCAGCTCGGCACAGACGGCGATATAAGAAGCATAAAACTTGCCATAAAAGAATGGCTCATAGGTGAAAATTATCTTGCAAAAGACGGTGCAAACGGCAGGGGCTTTCTTGAAACCACAATACTTTCCCCTGAAGCAGGAATAATAGAGCGTGAAAAAATATCACAGCTTGGAAACAGCTACAAGACGATACTTTTTCCAAAGCAGGCGCAGGAATTTATTTTTGAGAACATAGAGGAGATACTCAGCAAAGATGTACAAAACTAATAATAAAATGCGGTTTTGTGACAGATATTTATGTTTCCATACAATTTAGGTGAAAAAAATCTAAAAAGCTATTGAAAACCCACGAAAAAAGCAGTATAATAACAATAGTACATAAAACAACACGGGAGCTGAATGTTTTTCGGCTGAGAAAGAGCAAATTGATGTTCTGACCGCACCTGATATGGGTAATGCCAGCGTAGGAAAATAGTGTGTATATCTATGCGTGTGCCCTTTTATCAGGCATACGCATTTTTTGTACGCAGAAAGGAATGGTATAATATGAAAAATTCAAAAACACTCACATTGGTCGAGGGTGCAGTAATGGTGGCACTGGCAACAGTGCTTAGCTTTATCAGAGTATACAAGCTCCCTTGGGGAGGCTCTATCACACTGCTCTCCATGCTTCCTATAGCCGTTTTCAGCATTAAGCATGGCGTAGCAAAGGGTCTTGGAGCGGCATTTGTGTTCTCTCTCATTCAGTTCATTCAGGGTATCACAGACGGACTTTTCGGCTGGGGACTTTCTCCTATAATGCTCGTTGCCTGCATATTCATTGACTATCTTGCAGCCTACACAGTTCTCGGTGTGGCAGGAATGTTCAGAAAGAAAGGTGCAGTGGGCTGGATAGCAGGAACAATGATAGCAGTTTTCCTGAGATTTGTTTGCCACTTCATCAGCGGCGTTGTTATCTGGAAGTCATTCGGCGCACTGTGGGACGGCTTCTCAACAGACAACAGCGTACTCTACAGCCTGCTTTACAACGGCTCTTATATGCTTCCTGAAATGATATTCACAGCTATCGGTGCGTTTGCACTTTTTGAGATACCTCAGACTAGAAAGATACTTTCCACACAGGATAAATAATCACACATTGCAAAAGGCTGGCGGTCTGTAGCTGCTTTCATTCATGCAGAAAAAAGGACGAACACAAAATGTTCGTCCTTTTATTTATCAGTTATAACCGCAGGCAAGACGTTTCTCAAACTCAGCCGCAGGCAGAGGCTTGTCAAACACAAAGCCCTGAACAGCGTCACAGCCAACTTCTCTGAGATAGTCAAGCTGCTGCTCAGTTTCAACTCCCTCGGCGATAGTTTCCTTACCAAGCTTTTTAACCATTTTTATAATGTAATAGAACATTATAAGATCTTTATCTTTGCCCTCATAATCCTTTTCAAGAGGAATAAAGGACTTGTCGATCTTTATTACCTGCAGATCAACATTCTTTATCATATTGAGCGATGAAAAGCCAGTACCAAAATCGTCCATAGATGTGACGATACCATTAGCTCTCAGACCATTCACGATCTCTGTGATAAGCTCAAAATTCTGATAATCCTCGCTTTCAGTAAGCTCTATTTCTATAAGCTGGTGATCAAGCTCGTATTTATCGATCAAGGCAACTATATTGCCTATCATATTTTTTTCTTCCAGGTGCTTTCTCGAAAAATTCACTGATATCCTCAAGGGTTCAAAACCCATATCTATGCGTTTTCTCAGCCATTTGCAAACTTCTTCAAGCACATAGTAGTCAAGCTTTATTATGCTTCCGTCATTGGTAAGAAACGGAACAAACTCCACCGGTGCTGATAACCTTCCCTTTCTATGCCAACGTACAAGGGCTTCTGCACCAAATATCTCCTTGGTTTCGATGCGTACCTTTGGCTGATAATACACCTCGAACTCACCTGCCATAAGCCCAGCCATGAAGTTTGACAGCACTCCCTGAATTTTCATCAGTTCTTGTTTTATATTTTCGGAATACTCCATTACATGGCCTGCACCAACTCGTCTTGCAGCAGCATATGCAATGCTTGCACGAGCCATTACTTCTCTTGGATATCTTATACCCACAGTTGACGAATATCCGATGGTTGCACTAAAAATAAAATCCTTTGATACTTTGCCATCATTATACCTTATGTTCATAAAGCTGAGCATATCAATATATTCTCTAAGAGATTCGTTCTTTACAAGCATAACGAAATTATCGCCGCCAAGTCTTGCGATCATCTCACCATCTGAAAGATTTCGGTATATTGTCTTTGTATAATTACGCAAAACAACGTCGCCCTGTTCGTAATTTAATACCTTATTTACATATTTGAAGTTATGTATATTGAAAAAGATTATACTGAAATCCTCTATCCTGTTTTGCGCTATAAGCATACCGGCGTAATTTATCAAAGCGTCTAAAGTTGCTGCACCTGTTTCGATATCCGTTTTTATAACATGAGTAACAAGCTCCTGCATAACTACCCTGTTAAATTGGATAAAAACAGTGTTTGCGATTATCTCTACGATATTCCTTTGCTCGTTATCAAAGCCATTGGAATTACCAGAATAAAAGGTCACTGTTATAAAGCCGCCTTCAAACAAAGGAAAACTTGCCTCAAAAGGCTCATTTTCCACGTCCTTCTCTCTGTCATAAAGCACCATGAGCATATCTGCACCATCTTCACAAAGCTTTGTTGCAGGCATTTTCACTGCAAGCTCCGCTCTGACGATGTTAAGCTTGTCTGCCACAGCAGCCACAGCACTTTTCACCTTGGCACTGCATTCGCCCATATTCTCCGAATCTTCATATATCGTTCGGAAGAAAAGCATCAAATCATTATCAAAATTCATTTTTATCCCCACTAATTTTTTATTCATTTATCACGCTCAGGAAAACGTTTTCAAAAATACCTGTACTTACCTTATCTCATTTTACTACTTTTTATAAAAAAAGTCAAGCAAGCATAGCAAAACGCCGTCCCTTTCCGACGGCGTTTTATCGTCTTAGTATCTATAGCTGCTCTCACCTACAAACTCCCTTGCAAGGGAATTTACAGGCACATTTTCGAGCATCACCGGCTCTATCTCCTCAAGGGCTTTTAGCATAGGCAAAAAGCGTTCAAAATCCTTATAGCTCCTGCTCTCACGTCGCAGTGTATCCAAAAGATAGTTCTTATACAAGGCAGGCTCATAAGCGTGAAAAGTATCCACTGAAAACTCAGCCCTGTGCTTGTATGGCATTATATACTTGTTCTCGCCAGCCTCAACGCTGTCGAACATATCCAGTGTTTCCGCTGCACTTCTGCCACGAAAAAATCCGTCCCTTATGAGTCTGCGCATAAGCCTGATATAGCAAGGATGCAGAAGCTCACCGTCTTTCAATTCGAGTCTGCTTCTTACACTGACATACATACATCTTGCATAATCCCCAGCCGCACCTGTGACCTCCGGGTTAAGCGCATGGATACCCTCAAAAACAACTATGTCGTTTTTGTTTCGTCTGAGTCTTTCTCCGTCACGCCTGCATTGTTCTGAAAATTCAAACTTCGGCAGAACGACTTCATCACCGCTGTTTATCTTTTCCATATGCTCATAAAGAAGCTTTCGGTCTATTCTGTCAGGAGATTCATAGTCAGGCTTGCCGTCATCTCCTATAACAGCGGTGAAGCTGTCAGAAGGCAGAAAATAATCGTCCATAGAGATAGTGTGGGTGTGTATCCCCCTGCTGTCAAGTATTTCCTCTATTTTCAACGCTGTTGTGGTCTTGCCCGCCCCTGACGGACCTGCCAAAAGCAATATAGGCTTCTCCTTTTGATGCTCCTCGATGCTGTCTGCAATGGCAACGAGCTTTTCATTATATTTTCTGTCGCACTCTTCAACAAAAAGCTTTTCGTCATCTCTGACCTTTCTGTTTATAGCACTGACGTGTATCTTTTTCATTGTGTGGTTTGTTCCTTTCGTATGCGTCAGGCAACACCACACATAAAGCGTGCAGTGTTGCCCTGTATCTCATATTATATGTGCAGCAAAAGCTAATCGTTCCACTTTGCACAGATATTATTTATGGTATCAGTGAGCTTTGCAAGGTCTTTGTTTGTAAGACCTGAGCTTTTGTTTACCAAAGCCGTCAGCCTGTCAAGAGCGCTGAGCAGACGCTGATAGTTAGGGGACGCACCTGTCTTCTTGACTATCTTTATAGGGGTCGTGTTTTTGAACTCGCCGCTTATAAGGTCAAGCTCCGCACCGCTGTAAGGTGCAAAGGCGTTAAGCCCGAAATCGTTACGCAAATGATCCTTATACGCCTCGGCAACTGAATCCTCGCCGTGGTTGACAAAGACTTTCTTAGGCGGCTTTTCATAGCTTTTTATCCACCTGTCCAGACCGTCAACGTCAGCATGACCGCTCACGCCTGGCAGCACCAGTATCTCAGCCCTGACAACGACTTCCTCGCCGAAAAGCTTTGCCGTTTTTGCACCCTCCACAAGACTTCTTCCAAGGGTATTCATAGCCTGATAGCCCACAAAAAGTATGGTGTTTTCAGGTTTCCACAAATTGTGCTTGAGGTGGTGTTTTATTCTGCCCGCCTCGCACATACCGCTTGCGGAAATTACTATCTTAGGTGTGTCGATAAAGTTTATGGCTCTTGACTCGTCACTTGTGACAGCGATATTAAGTCCGCTGAAAGTGATAGGATTTATGCCCTTGTTCACATAGGACATTGCCTCCTCGTCAAAGCATGAATTTTTGTTTTTGTTGAATATCTGCGTTGCCTCAATAGCAAGTGGAGAATCCACATACACAGGAAAATCCCCATGACCAGTCACCATATTCTCCGCCTTGATATGCCTTATAAAATACAGTAGTTCCTGTGTTCTGCCTACTGCGAATGACGGTATAACAAGGTTTCCTCCCCTATCAAAGGTCTTTTGAATGACCTTTGCAAGACTCTTTGCATAGTCCTTCGGCTTATCATGGCGACGGTTACCGTATGTGGACTCCATTACAACATAATCTGCCTCCGTTATATACTGCGGATCTCTGATAAGAGGTTGGTCAAGGTTTCCTATATCTCCCGAAAATACTATCTTACGTTCTTCGCCGTTCTCTGTGAGCCATATCTCGATGCTTGATGAACCAAGCAAGTGACCTGCGTCGATAAAACGCACTTTTATGCCCTCGGATATCTCCGTCACCTCACTGTATGGGTGTGGGCAAAGGCAGGCAATAGCCGCCTCTGCGTCTGCCATAGTATAGAGTGGCGACACCTCGCCTGTACCCTTACGTTTGCCCTTTCTGCTTCTCCACTCTGCTTCAAACTCCTGAATATGCGCTGAATCTCTCAGCATTATCTCACATAAATTACAAGTGGCCTCAGTTGCGTGTATCTGTCCAGCAAAGCCGCCTGCCGCCAACAGTGGAAGCAGACCTGAATGATCTATATGAGCATGAGTCAGCAATACAAAATCTATATTTCCAGGAGGACAAGGTATCTTCGCATTTTCAAAATAGTCAACGCCCTGCTCCATTCCGAAATCCACCAGAAATCTCTTTCCGCAGGCTTCTATATATGTACAGCTTCCCGTTACCTCATGTGTTGCACCGATAAAATTAAGTTTCATTGCCCTTATCCCCTCGTTTCGTTCATATTCTGTGACAGTATCTCCATCACACTTACATTATAGCACATTCCAAGTGTGATTTCAAGCATTTTGCATAAAAATATTTGATTATCGGCAATTATTTTGTAAAGTCTGAAAGAACGTCAAGTAATAATGAGGTAAGCAACAGCATATAGATTACTACAGAAAAATTTAATGGGGTGTGAACAATGAATGGATCCGAAAAGGAACGATGTGTGCTGCTTGGAGAATATGTTGCGGCACACAGAGCCACGGTACGCTGTGCGGCAAAGGAATTTGGCATAAGCAAATCCACAGTACATAAGGATCTGACAGAACGTCTGCCGAAAATCTCTCCTCAGCTTTTCAAAAGCGTAAAAGAGGTCCTTGAGGAAAACAAACGTGAAAGACATATAAGAGGCGGAATAGCGACCAAGCATAAATATGAACAGCAGTTCAAAAAGGCTGTAAAATAACAGGCGTAAAAAGCTAGCATTTTTAAATTTACAATTTGATCTTACAACAAAAGACTGCATTACGACCATTTTAAGGTCGATATGCAGTCTTTTGCTTTTACTTATTCTGTATATTATTATAATTCAATTAAATGATGCCTTATATTCATTTCCCCACTTCTCCATAGCGTCTAAAATAGGACGCATGGTCTCGCCAAGGTCGCTTAGCGAATACTTTACTCTCGGCGGCACTTCTGCATAAACAGTGCGAACGATTATCCCGTCTGATTCCATTGCACGGAGATTTTCCGTAAGCACCTTCTGACTTATACCTGTCAGTGACTTTTGAAGCTCATTAAACCGCCATGGACGCATACGCAAATTGCGCAGGATAAGCAGTTTCCACTTGTTGCCGATAAGCTGCACAGTTGTTGCTATAGGACATTCAGGCAGATCTTCTTTTCTCAGCATATTATCACCTCAATAGTTTCATTTAGAATGTTACATTCATTATAGCATATAGTGCTGATTTAGTCAATGAGATTATATGAACAAATCCATATTTTCTTCCCTCAAACAGCGTATTGATGGGCTTTACCAGCTTTCGTGGTAGATGAATATATTGTCGAAACTCACTTTTTTTCTACCAACTTTTCTACCAAAATCGCTCTTTTTCGTTCTCTTTTTCTCGCTATCCATTTTTCGATATTATATTTTATAATGTTGACACTTGTGATTCACCCGTAGCTTTGGGTGTTTCGCTTTTCTTTTTTCTACCACCTGACTTTTTAGGTGAAGGCTTTTCTGCTGTTTTTGATGTAGACCTTACGCTTGCGGATTTCTTGTCCGCAGTCTTTTTTGCTGCCGACTTCTTTCGTGCCGGTTTCTTCTCAGGTGCAGGTTCAACAGTTTCAGCAGTGACTTTTTTCTGTTCTTCTGTTTCAGCTTCACCGCCAAGCACCCTTGCAATAGTCTCCGCAGAAATGACTTTAGCGTTATACTCCAAATGACTATAAAGATTCGCCGTAATTGTATAGTTGCTATGTCCGAGCCATTCCTGGATTGCTTTCATCGGAACATCATTCGCAAGCAATAAGCTCGCACATGAATGTCGCAAATCATGGAAACGCAGATGACGGAGTCCAGCTTTGGTAATGACATAGTGAAAACGGGTTGTCACATACTCAGGTGAGATTAACTTTCCGAAGTTGTCACGGCAGATGAAGCCTTCAAACTCCTTATCGAATGATTTACCGCTGATCTTCTTGAAGTGAGCTTCAAGCTCCTTCTTATCCAACAGCATCTTTTCGATGTGCGGTATCAGAGGGAGCGTTCTTCTTGTGGAATTGGTTTTCAGCCTGTTCTCCACATAGAGCTTTCTGTGACCGTCCTCGTCATAGTCACTGATAACCTTACGCTGAATGGTGATCGTCTTATTGGTGAAGTCGATAGCGTCCCACCGCAGACCAAGCACCTCGCTTCTACGCAGACCGTAGTAGGCTGCGATATGCACGATCAGCTCAAGTTTATCATTTTTGAATGTCTCGAACAGTGTATTCAGCTCGTCCTTATTATAAAAGGTAGCTTCATAACGATCTGCTCTCGGCACGACAAGTTTGTCCATAGGGTGTATCGGGATATATTCCATTTTAACAGCATACGCCAAAGCAGAGTGAATTGCAAGATAATACTGCTTTGCACAGCTACCCTTGCGCCCCTCATCGAGCTTGTGATTGAGGAACTCCTGAACGTGAGTATATCTCAGTGTGCCAAGAGTCAAATCGGGATAATGCTCATCGAGGTACTCTACAAAACGCTTGTTGGAATTCTTGTACGAATTGAATGTAGTACGGGCAAGGTTCGGTCTGACTGCTGTAAGCCACTCGTCGATATAGGCACTCAGCTTCATCTTTGCTTCGGGAGCAGATTCCGTCATAACTGCATACGGCACATCCACCGCAGATTTCGCTTTTGTCTTACCGATCGTTCCCGTTCTGAACTGCTCGTCAAACTCTGCCACGATCTGATCGACCGCTTCTTTCAGAGCCTTCTTTGTGCATTTCTCAGGAAGTTCCGTGTTCACCCATTTACGCTTACGCTTTCCTGCGCTGTCCTTGTAGTCAAAAACAACATACTGTTTTCCGTTCTTCACGGAAGTGATATACTTATAAGGCAGACTTGCTTTCATTATAATGATCCTCCTTCGATTTGAAAGCGGTAGAAGTCTGCTGTTGACTCTATCATTATAGCGCAGAACCAAATATAATGCAAGACTATGTGACCGCAATTCTCTGTTTTCGGCGCTGTGACCGGATTTTAACCGTTGTTTTTGTGCGCAATTAAGAAGTCGATCAAATCTGCTTTTAATATCCTGATATGCCGACCGATATGATCTATGCGCTTTATCTCTCCGTTGCTTATCATACCATATACTTTGGTAGGCCTGAACTTCAAAATCTCACATACTTCCTTTACAGTCAGAACTGGTGGATATTTACGCAGTTTGTTGGTTATATCCTTCTTATCTGCACTTATCGCCATAGATGATCCTCCTCTCAGGAGAAAAAGAAAACATAATAGCGTTGATGTTTCATATTCAGTTTTCAAGATACTGTAATACATCGTCTGTCGGTTATTTTTATGTCCAAAGATTGATGTACTGTTGGCAGCCCCTACTCCGAGGAGTAGTAGCTCCCGACGGCACATCAGCCGCCGAATAAAACAAGGAGGTGTGTGCGAAGCACCGTAGGCAGTACCCGAATTTCGGATACTCCCGACAGCATTTCAGCTATCGTCCTGCTCGATCAGGGGCAGGATGCCCTCTTTCTTTAACTGATGATAGACGAATATACGGCCCTGCTGCGTCCAATATGAATGGACTTTGGCAGTAAGATCACCATTCTTATCATAAACAGTGTGTGTCTTTGATTTCATATATCCTCTGTCTGCATATTTCTGATACGGAAGCCATACCTGTCCCTGCTTATACTGGATACCGTGTTCGTGAAGCCACTTGTTCAGCCATATTGCCGACTTGCCGTAGTCCTTCGCAATGGTACTTATGGGCATAAGCCCTTCGGAGTGCAGTACCATATCGCAATAGTCGGCTTTCGGCTTCATGACTTCTATCTGTTTCGCCTGAACAGCGGTTGTTTCAATCAGATTATTATTCTGCTGATTTGCAAGCTCCAGTTTCTGGTCTGCAATTTGTAACGCCCTCGCCATAACAGCATCGGGACTGTTCCATTGTCTTTCAAGGTTCAGGAAGTATTTGCGGCAGCGATTACCGATCTCGGTACGCTGTATCATACACAGCTCCTTTGCCATATCAATGGTCAGGTTATGGTCAATCTGTTTCTGCGGCATTGGTCTGCCATCTTCACGGTACACATTTTTGGTTACCGTGAAAAAGTCCGTATTTTCGATAAATCCGTATTCACGCATTCTGTCGAACCACATTGAATACTGCGTCCTGACATTCAGAACTTTATGAAGCTCCCGTCCGCTGACGGTACGCATATCGTTGTTGTATCTCACAGCGATTGAAATCTCATTCATATTAGAACACCCTCTCTCTTTCTTGTCGGTGTTTTTGTGTCTGTAAAAGAACTCCTGCAATTGACGGGAACGGAATCCGTCCCCGTCGCAGGAGCGACAGCATTGCTGTCTAATTGAAAATAGGAGAAATGGAACAAGCATATTCAGAGATGTTTTTGGCAGAACCCAAGCTGTAGCTCAGGCTCTCCCGACAGCATCTCTGCTGTCTTAGTGAAAGGAGTCTATATTATGCTTACCATAGATAGAGATAGAAGAATGTGAGCCTTTGGGAACGGCACAGCCTGAAAATGGACAAAGAAGCTGCGCCGTCCTCTCAGCTCTACATAACCCTTTCCAATGAAAAGAAAGGAGGAACTTGAGGGGCATTCGGTGTCTGCTCCGCCGAACCCCTTCACCTTACTACCGATAAATTTGCGTTTTTGGGAAAGATTTTCGCAAATTTCTTTCTTCAAAAAAGAAAAATCGGCATTATGCACATTTCTTAGCCGTTATTTTCGTGCAAGATGATATACTCTTTGAGTTTCTTTTTTGCAATTGTGATTTTGTATCTGACAATATCTATCGTAGTACCGTATCTGGTGGCGAGTTCCGTTAATGTGACCTTTTCTGTGCAGTAGAAATAGTCGATGATCACATTATATCCCTCCGGAAAATCGAGACGCAGTTTCTCCAAAGCGATGGGCAGATAGTCAAGCCGTGCGTCTTTTCTTCTCCTGTTCTCCTCAGCAAGCAAATTTATGGGGAGACTTGCAGGATCGGGTATCGCTTCAAGAACTCTGTCATAGTCGGTTGACTGCGCCATGAACTCCGCATCACGTTCTTCGAGGTACTTCTCCCTGCGGAGCATCTTGTTGTATTCCTTTTCTATTCTCTTTGGAATATCATCACCGAGGTGCATATAGATGAATCTCGCCATTACTTGCTGCCCTCCGTAATAGAGGTCAGCTTTGTAAGAGGCTTTGCCTTGATTTCAATCAGGCGCTTATTACAAGCTTCAAGCGTGTACTTTTCACTGAATGCACAGCCGTCAAGATAGTTTCTGATGATATGAGCTGCCAGACCGTTGTAACCATAAGTACCCGGAATAACATTGTCAGACTTGGAAAACAAATACTCGCGCCGGAGAGGGTGAAGCCTGAGTGCGATACATACGGCACAGAGGTATTTCTGCCCGATCTGACGGGTATTTTTCAGATAACGAGAAATAGAGCCTTTTCCGATGCCTGTCATTCGGGCAAACATATCATAGCTGATGTTGTACTCTTTCAGGTAACGGGCAAGTGCATCACCAAAGGTGTCTGCGTCGATCATAAGGGAGTTTTTCGTACCATACACGAACACCTTATAATCGAGAGGTTCTTCAATTTCGCTGAATAAAGCGATACGAGGAATCAGAATATTACTACTCATAAGAAATCTCCGTCCTTTCCGTCGGACGGAGATACTCAAATGAACATAGTTATCCTGCCATTCGGTATAATCCGTCCGACAATCAAACATTACTCGTTCATTTGATCGCTCATTATTCAGTTGTCCATACAGTGATCGAGTAACCCTATCGCGCATTTAGGTTCACCGTATAGAGAATTAGTCCTATGATGGACTGCGTACCCTATCATTATAAACCATAAGCTGCGAAAAAGCCAGTAGTCAGGCGTTCCCGAATGGGAACGGTCACATATTCAAAAGCACCGTATTTCGCCGTTTTCTGATAGCCGACCTACACTCCTCCCATAAACCGCAAGATGATAAAAGCATAGATTTATTAAGGCTTTTTTATCCTTTTTGATAATATTCCAAACGGGAACGATTTCACCTACTTTTCATCTTACAAGGCGAAGTTTCATCATTCTATCACAAACAGGCATAGAAAAAACGGTCTGATCTGCTCAGACCGCCTTTAAGCTGTATGCAATGGGCATACAATCTCAGCATTTGTTACAGCAAAGAAGAAATCCGCAAGGCAATCATTGCAGACTATCATCTATTGTTATTGTCCGGTACACAGCTATCACCTCCATTTTAATCGAAATATCCGATCTGTTCTGTATGGTACTGCATAGGAACAAACAAAAGCCGAGTTTGTATGCTTGTCTGATATATATTACACCGGATAACCGGATATAATCAGTAATTATAAGAAAAGAGCCGTTCCCCAACAGCTCTCTCGTCAAATGGTTACTTTGAACCCATTGGGATCAAAGTCTGTCATAATGGAAGGAGCGCTCATTCACCGATAATATCTTCATCAGTAAGTTTGATCTCTCCATTTTCCTTTTCATATTCCTTTATTGCATCCTTCACAAGCGTTTCAATCATGTTGTTAATGGAGCGATTCTGCGATTCAGCGATCTTCTTAATCTTTGCGTGGTCAATCAGAGCCAGTCGAAGCGTAAACGATGTTTTTATAATAGCCATAGCGATACCTCACTTTCACTATTATCATACCACTTTAGCTTTCTTTTGTATGCAGTCACATTGACACCACATTGATACCATGTTATACTTAGTATATACTGTTTTCAAAGGAGTATGAGCGATATGCTGAGTATCTACACCGTTAGTTTTTTCGGGCATCGAAGCATCGAGCGAGTATCAGAAATAGAGAACGCTCTTGATAAACTCTTGTACGACCTTATCAGGCAGAAGGAGTATATCGACTTTCTCATAGGAAGGGACGGAGAATTTGACCTTCTTGCTTCTGCTGCCATTAAAAGAGCTGTCCGTCAGTACGGATATGGTAATACTCATTTTACGCTGGTTCTGCCATATATGAAAGCAGAATACCGTGACAATGAACAGGAATATCTCGGCTACTATGATGAAGTCGAGATATGTGCGGAGTCCGCAAATGCTCACCCGAAGTCAGCTATTCAGATCAGGAACAGAAATCTTGTAGACCGATCAGATCTTATAGTCTGCTGTATTCAGCGTAACAGCGGCGGAGCTTACAAGACGATGCAGTATGCTGAAAAGCAAGGGAAACACATCATAAACCTTGGAGATAACTGAAAAAGGACGGCATAGCCGTCCTTCGGAAGCACATATATTACCACAGCTTTATGGTGTAAGGGAGTATTTTTTTACATACTTATTGACATCTACGCCGCTTTCCATATACTTCAGCAGTATCTCCGCACAGGCACGGGCATCGCTGTCCGCCTGATGATGATTCAGGGCGATACCGTAGTGATCGCACATTACATTGAGGTTATGCTTCATATCAGGAAGAACACGCCTGCCGATCTGGACCGTACACAGGTATTCCGCAGACGGTTTCCATTTGATACCGTAACTCCGCAGACACGCACGGAGGACGCTCATATCAAATACAGCATTATGGGCAACAAGGATACCCTTGCTCATGATCGGCTCTATCTTCTTCCAAAGCTCTGCGAAATTCGGAGCGCCCTTGACTTTCTCAGCATCTATGCCCGTGAGCTGCGTATTGAAATAATCGAAGTGTGTTTCGGGATCAACGAGCGAAAAGTAATTTGCCGCAATCTTGTTATCCCTGACCGCAGTAATGCCTATCGCACTCATACGGTCATTTGCGTGATTGGGCGTTTCAACGTCGAATACGATATAGACTGCCATGATACATCACTCCTTTTGCATCAGCTCTTAGGATAATTATACCATACCGCCGGAAAAAGGTCAATCGGCAGGAAAAGAAAAACAGCCGACATCGCTGCCGACTGCCTACCTTTTATGCACCTGTTTTCTCAAAGCCATTCAATAGCTGTTTATCTGAGAACTTGGACAGCTTGCCATCTGTCCATTCTATAAAAACATTGTCCATCTCGTCTATGTAAATAATCGTCGCCGTCGAGCCGACAGGATAATCGCTGGTGACTGTATCTGTCATCTTGATCTTAGCACCGACTGTAATTGAATCCATCATAGTAATAACCTCCTACTGATTTCACACACTTGCTCTATTATACTACAATGGAGTTTGAGTGTCAAGAATCAGGAGGTTTATTCATCGGGCTGCACAAAAGCTGTGCAGCTCTTTTTCTATTTCAATATCTTCTTTATCTGTTCATCACTTGCATGGGGCAGAACCTTCCGCAGATGTTCAAAGATAAGCTGATAGGATTCTTCCGGCTCTCGCTGATAGACTTTATCGGTAAAGGCGGCTCCCATAAATTTTTCGGGAGTTGAGTATTCAGCTACGCCCCAACCGTAGTGTTGCCCGTGCTTGTCGGTCATGTATATGAAGTTGCTTGTGATCACATAGCATTGCTCCTGCAATCTTGTGATAGAGGTATCAAAACCTTTATTGCCGCCCTTGCGGTAATCTCCGAGCTGTTTGAGTTCTTTGGATATAACGGGAGCATGACTGTCAAGCAGATCATACAGCACCTTGTCAGTATGTTTTGCAAGCCCTTCATCATACCTTGCATCGAAATCATAACCGTCACGACGATAGTTTGCAAAGTCCGGAAACCAATCACGGCTGATGTATACCGCCTTGTGTTCAAAAAACTTTCCATAGGCACAGCCTGTTTTCTGTATGACCGGACCTTTCCAGTCCCAAGCATCCCACTGTGCGCTGTCGGAATAATACCAATGCTCAGGAGCTATATGCTCCTCTATGGAAAAGCCCTCGATACTGTTTCGGAAGAACGGCAGAAACCCGTACTTGTTTATCGCTTTTATTAGGTCAGCCTCAGACCTGATCGTGAACCGCATACCTGCCATAAATCTCAGCCCCTTTTCCTCATTATATCACGGTATATCTTTGAGTGTCAAGCTTTGAGGGAAAGTAGTTATTGGGATGCAGGATAGTTCTCCCTATTTTTATAGTATAGTCAATTGTAAACTTTTTGTGAACATTTCGATTTTTCTTTCCCAAAAATCCGAAAATGTCGGTAGTAAGGTGAAGGGGTATGTTTGCTCAGTCGCACAGCTCCAATTCCTGAGCAAAGCAGGAAAAATCCGAGAGCCGCAGGTTCAATTTGAAAAACGCCCGATCAGGGCGGTTTCAAAATTAGCAAGCACGGCATTGATGCACTACAAATTGAGATTTGAGTGACTTTCAATGCAGATGCTTGTCAGAGGGCTTCCGCCCCTAAAACCCTGAAAAGAAAGGAGAGAGAATGAAAGATAAAATAAAGAGAACACGGAGCGTTCAGGTACGGTTGACACAGGAAGAATACGACTTCCTTGAGCAGAAGTTCAGGCTCAGCGGTTATAAGTCTAAAAGTGAGTTTATGCGTATCGCATTCTTTGATACACTTATCGTGAAATTCAGCACCGAGGATATGCAGGAATTGTTACGGCTTGTCCGCAGTATTTCCAACAATGTGAATCAGATAGCGGTTCGTGTGAACAGTACCGACAAGGTTTACCGTGAGGATATGGATAATATCAAGGACGGAGTTGAGAAGATATGGCAACAACTAAGATATTTCCAATCACAGCTACGGTCGGTTCAGCAATAGCCTACATTGCTGCCGCTGCCAAGACCGACAACGGCAGACTGATCAGCACCTTTATGTGCAGTCGTGAACCCAGCAAGGCTGCCAAAGAATTTGCTGAAGTCACAGCAACAGGTACAGGCAGAAGCACCGTCATTGCCCAGCACTTCATTATGTCGTTCAAGCCTGGGGAGGTTACTCCCGAAAGAGCTATGGAGATCGGCAAGGAAATGTGCGAAAAATACCTTAAAGATCAGTACCAATACTATCTCGCAGTCCATACCGATAAAGGTCATGTTCATCTGCATTGTATCTTCAATAATACGAACCTCATCAATGGGCTTACTTTTGAGACATTGGAGAACCGCAGATTTACAGAGAAAGACAGGTCATACAACAAGCTCCGTACCCTTGCAGACGAGGTATGCCGGCGGCATCATCTCTCCGTAGTCGAACACCCCGAAATGGGTAAAGGCAAGAGCCATTGGGAATGGGATATGAACCGTCAGGGATTATCGTGGAAGGCAAAGCTGAAATACACGATAGATCAGGTCATCAAGGTCAGCGAGGACTTCGATGATTTTCTCAGGAAGTGCGCCGATTTCGGTGTGTTTGTCGAGTATAATCCCGACCACAAGATCGACCTGAAATTTATGCTTGCCGAGCAGAAGGAACGCAATCCGAGAGCCAAGTTTACACGCGCCCGAACACTCGGCTGGTTCTACGAGACAAAGCAGATCAGGCAGCGTATTGAGCAGAACAAGGGCGTTATGATCTATGTGCCGAGGTCAAAGATCAGAGTTATCACGAAGAAGCCCCTGAACAAGTTTATTCAGGACGCTATCGACCGTGGCAATATGAAGCTCGCCAGTATTGCTAAGAATGTGATCGCTGAGTATGGTATCGAGCCTGAAAATCTTCGCAGTGAAGCTATCTCTACCTATGCTCACAGCCGAACACTTCTCTCCGAGCTGAACACCATGAACACGGAGATAGACGATCTCAAATTCAAGCTGAAAGTCCTGCGGCAGTACCGCAAGTTCAAAAGGTGCGCCGAGGAGCTGAAAACTCTCAGCGGTCTGGCTGCGAAGAAGTACCGCAAAGACCACAGCTATGACCTGAACGAATACGGGAAAGTCCGCGCTCAGGTGTTGGAGCTTTACCCGTCCGGTCATATCCCGACCGTGGAGAGCTTGGAGCAAAAAATAAACGCCCTTATGCAAGGGCGTTCACAGAAAGATATGCAGTTTCGTGAGGAAGATAAACGGGCGCGTGACCTTGCCGACGCACAGCGTACCATTGAGGAATTTCTCCGTCAGGAACGCAGCGAGCAGCAGCAAGATCGCAAGCGTAAAAAGAATGGGGATTTAGAGTGATTAAATGTTAAATAGAATCTTAGCACATTCTGGGCAAAAGCAGTAACCCTTTTTTTCATTCAAGCGAAAGTCATATATTTCTTTGCAATAAGTTACGATTTCATTGCACTCATTGCACCGAACTATAACACAATCCAAAATAGAGCTATTATACAGTTCTTGAGGAATAGCCTTGTATAAATCTCCATATTCGATACTACCATCTTTTGACGATTTATAAGATACTCGTTTTTTAATCAGATTCATTTTGCTTCTTCTCCTTTTGCAACTCTTTGAAAGTCTCCAACGCCGTGAGTAATAGCTTATTCACGCTCATACCGAGCGATTCCGCATAAGCCTTGATCGCATCACGCTCCTCGGCGGACACATACAGCTTCAGCGTTTTGTAATTCGCTTTGGCATACTGAGCGTTTGAGGATATTTTCTTGGAACGAGCCTGCTTCTGCTGGCATTCCTTACAATACTTCTGAGAGCCAGCCGTCACCTTATAAGGCTTTCCACAGATAGAGCAGACCTGTTCGCTGCCGATCGCAACAGCTTCTCCGGCTTGCTTCTTCTCCTTGTATGCCCTGTTCCGCATGACCTGAGCCTTGTCACGGCAGTAGATGCAGTATTTCGCTCTGCTTGACGGAGACTCAAACTCCATTCCGCAGATCTGGCAAGTGTGCTTATACATCAGATCACCCCTTGATCGGTTATTACAGCTATTCTATCACATTAGTGGGGATATGTCAAGTATAATCGAAAATATAGTGAAGCTGCACTGGGGAAATCAGATAATTTGCTGCGCATTGCCGAAATTCAAAAACTTCTGAAAATTATACTTGACAATAGGGATATTGCATAGTATAATAAAAGCACAACAGGAACACGAAACACCACAGACCACGAAAGGAAGGTAAATCCTATGTTAAACAAGTTCATGGTAGCCGGCAGACTGACTGCCGATCCCGAAATCAAGACCGTTGGCGATAACCGCCTCTGCAAGTTCACCATTGCCTGCGAACGCCCGAAGCGTAAGGGCGAGGAGAAGGCACAGACAGACTTCTTCGACTGCACCGCATGGAATCGCAACGCTGATGTGGTAGTCGATTGGTTCGGCAAGGGCGATATGGTAACGCTTGTCGGTGCAGTCCACATCAACCGCTATGAAAAGGACGGTCAGAAGCGTTCGGCTATCGAGGTCAAGGTCGAGGAGATCCACTTCTCAGGCGGTAAGAAGAAGCAGGAGAACACCACACCGACCGATAACGGCAACCCATACGCAGGAACAGAGGACGATCCGCTGTTCTGAGCCAAAATCACAGGAGGATAAGAAAATGGAAACGACTATCATCGCAATCAGCAATCAGAAAGGCGGAGTCGGCAAATCGACCACAGCCTATAATCTCGGAGCTTGCCTTGACCTGAAACACGATAAGAAGGTGCTTCTCATCGACTTCGATCCGCAGGCAAATCTCTCCGAGTACCTGAAATACGAGCCGGACGGCAACCCGACCATGACACAGCTTATCATGTCATTCTACGCAGGAACTCCCGTGACCGCCGAGACAGCTCAGAAAGCTATCCGCCACAGCGAAGCCGCAGGAGTGGACTACATTCCCGCCGACATTAACCTCGCCAATGCGGAAACGCTCATGGTCACGATGATCTCAAAGGAGCATATTCTCCGCAGGATACTCACGGAAGATGTGATCGGAGCGTATGACTTCGTGCTGATCGACTGCCTGCCGTCCCTCGGAACGCTCCTTATCAATGCTCTCACCGCTGCGGACAGAGTGCTGATACCCGTGCAGACACAGAAGTTCAGTATGGACGGCTTGCAGTCCCTCGAAGCACTTACACAGCTTGTCAAAGCGAACACCAACCCGAAGCTGAACCTCATCGGAGTGCTGCCGACTATGGTTGACCGCACAAAGGTCAGCAGAACGGCGATCGAAACACTCAACGAGAAGTACGGCGAAATGCTGTTCAGGACAAGCATCAGCAAGTCCATTGAAGCGGCGAAAAGCTCCGAGAACGGCACACCGCTTTGTCTCACAGGTCACAAGTTAGGTCAGGAATATGATGAATTGGCTCAGGAGGTGCTTTCAAGATGTTAAATATCCCCGAACTCGCAATGAACCCCAACCGCAAGGTCACTACCAAATGCTACGGCGAAGTCAAGGTGTGGGACGACCGTGAAGAAGCACAGGCTTATTTCCTTGAAGCGATGATGAACAGCGACGGCGCAGAGCATGACCGCTACTCCGGCATCTACATTCAGCTCCAGAACGGGCTTGACTACTGCACCGATGAAGATGATGACGAGGAGGACGAGTCATGAAGCCCTTTGACACCGACAAAATGCCGTGGCTTTTCACTCCCCACGGCGATGGTGAGCTGAACGAGTATTTCAGCACCGACCACAGCAAGATCATCGCAGAGACTTCAAAGGAAGTGCTTGCAAGCCTTTCCGAGAGCCGTGACAGGCTCTCAGGAAAGCTCTGCTACGAATTTCACTACAATCAGCGCAGATATAAATACACGCTCCTGCGGTTTGCGGATATGATCGTCCGTGCCGATGTTTCGATCAAGAAGCTGAAAAAGCGAATCATGGAGCTTGATATTGACAACCGTGAGCTTCGCAAACAGCTTGCGGACATGGAAAGGAAGATGAAACGATGAATACACCGCAGTTTGACCTGGGAACAATGCTCTCCGCACCGCAGACCGCTATTCAGCAGATACCGTGCGATCAGCTTCACCCCTACCACAACCACAAGTTTGAGCTGTATTCGGGCGAACGCCTTGAGGATATGGTCGCCAGCATCAAGGAAAATGGTGTGTTGTCTCCGATCATCGTACAGCCTATCGAGGGCGGTTATGAGATCCTGATCGGTCACAACCGCTGGAACGCTTCAAAACTCGCAGGACTGCCCACCGTGCCAGCTATCGTCAAGACGGGTTTGACCGAGGACGAGGCAGAGATGTATGTCATCGAAAGCAACCTTATCCAAAGGTCATTTTCAGACCTGAAAATATCTGAACAAGCGGCTGTTGTCGCAAGCAGACACAGTAAGATGTTCTCACCGGGCAAGCGTAATGATATTATCCGTGAGTTGACACTTCTTGAAAATCCCAATGCCGAGATCAGTGGCGACACAACCTTGAATCCAGTGGGTTCAAAGTTAGACACAAGCGAGAGTGTCGGCAAGGAGTACGGCGTGAGCAAAGGCTCTGTTGTCCGCCTTATCCGCATCAACAAGCTGATCGATGAGCTGAAAGCCCTTGTGGACAGCGGAGATATTGCTATCAGAACAGGTGTGGAGCTTTCTTTCCTGTCGGAAGATACGCAGGCTGTTGTTGCCGAGTGTGCTGTTGAAGATAAGATCGACTATAAAATCGCCAAGATGCTCCGTGCATCAGCCGAAAGCGACGGATATATCGACCGTTATACTGTTCACAGTATCATCTACGGTGATGATAGTGAGCAGACACCGAAGCCCAAAAGTGTGAAAATCAGCAACTACGCCTATACCAAGTATTTCGCAGAGGGTACAAAACCAAAAGAGATCACTGAAACTATCGAAAAAGCGTTAGAATTCTATTTTAAGAACAATACCTGAAATATAAAGGAGAGTAATCATCATGAAAAAGATTATTACAGCGTTATTCTGCACCGCACTTGCACTAAGCTCAGGCTTTACAGCATCCGCTGCCGAAGCCCCCGACCGTGAAAGTCTTGAAACCGCCATTTGGGAAGATCTCTGGAACGGCAAGGGCGATAACGGGCTTGATTATCCCGAAGCATCGTACAAGCATCATCTGCTTGACAAGTGGCTTGACGAGAACTACGGCACGGGAGCTTACAACTGGAACGATATAGGAGAGGTCACACACGGCTATCGCAAATACTACCGCAGTCTTATTGACGGCTGGGACTTTGAGGACGATAATGACGGTGGCTGGACAATCGAGACTGAGGACAACCTTTACAGCTTCACGCTTCAGGGCGGCAACTGGCAGATGATCGACAAGAACGGCAATACCGTGGACAGCTTTCCTCCGTTCAGTACGCTGAAAGACGAACCCGACGAAAGCACAGGCGGTTATGAGATAAACGATAAGGGCGAGGACAGTCCGAGAGTGATCGGAGAGGTCGCAGGAGGAACGGAAAAGGCTTCTGAGGGCGGTTCTTCCGCAGAGGGTAACGATACCCCCGACGCTCCGACAAGCGGTTCTGAGGGCAATTCTGCGCAATCCGGAGCCAATCTTCTGCCTGTTGTTGCAGGAGTTGCAGCTCTCGCAGGAGTCGGTGGTGCAGCGTATTACTTCACACGGAAACGGAAGTGATCACATGATCTTCAAAAGCAAACAGGAAGTCAGCGGCTCACCCTTGTGGGCTGTTGACACCGACACGCAGACGGTCACGCATATCAACCCCAAGACGGGCAAAACGGAGCGTTATGTATTTCACACCGACCACATCAGGTACTATCTGCACCACATAGAGGATATGCGGCCCGACCTCTTGCAGGCAATCGTGGACAAGGGCGAGATATACAAGCACCTTGACGAGCTTGATACAAAGGTCACGGACGCTGTAAACCGTCAGACCGAGCTTCTTATGCAGTCGAGCCGTGAATTTCAGGTAGCCAAAGAGATCGGTGCTGTCAATCTTGTCGGCTCTATCGGCAATATGCTCCGTATGCAGGCGCAGAGAGCTGTCAATGAAGCTATGATTTATTTATGGAAGGACGAGGAATAATGTTTTGTGCGAACTGTTACAAAGAGATACCCGCAGGCAAGAGCTATTACAGGCATCAGGACACCAATCAGCCTTACTGCTCTCTGGACTGTCTGAACGACCACATGATCTACACCCACACGATCACGCTTGAAACGAGCGAGGGAAGCGAAAGCACCGAGGAACAGGACGATGACGAGTGAGGAATACGTTGAGGAACTGCACCGGAACGGAGTGAAGCTCATAAAAAACGACGGCTCTCATAGTGAGATACCGTCGGACTTCCTGAAACGAGCCACCGAGCTTTGCAGTCAGCTCACGTGCAGCTCGATCAGCTATGATATTTTTGATCCGCAGGACAGCGAGCATACAAAGCTCAGAGTGCTGGAATGTGGGTATGCGGAATAAGAAACGGATAGCCGTCTGTTGAGGACGGTTATCCGTGTTTGATGGATTTAGGTTTCTATATTCTTTGCTTTTTCCTCTAATATCGCTTGTAAATCTGAATACATTTCATATTCTCTATGAAGCCATAATGATAAATAAATATAAAGTCCCAAAGCGATAATACCTACTGGAATTACAAGCCAAAGCCATTCTGATTCAAAGAAGGAATGAATCACTTCTATATCATTAAATTTTGCGGATATAATTACACCCAAAATGAAACCTATAAGAGCATTCGGTGTATCATGGGCACAATCAATATTTGTGGCTCTAAGCTTATAGAAGTGACGTAAATTGCTATAATACGTTTTGATATTATTGTTACTAATCTTGAATTTATCAATGTTTTCTTCTAACTCTTGAAGCACAAGAGCTTCCCACTCATTAAAATTTGAGATTTTAATGTTATTCTTTTCGTATTTTTGATATTGACATAATTTTCTATATATTTCGAGATGTTTTTTTATATCGAGGGCATCACCTATAAAAGATTCCGCATTGCTTTTTGCCTTTTTATTCTTTATCCATCCAAGAATATAATTAACCATATTGTATTTCTCCAATTCAAGCAAAGTTTTTTATATTATACCACCGAGACTCGAAAAAGTCAATCTGTAAACCTTTTGCAAACCAAAATCCGTTGCAATATACCGCCATTTGTGCTATAATCAGGATATAGAGCAGATCGGAGGTGAACTGCAATGGATAACGAAAACGAAGAATTAGTAAACCGTGCATTATACAAGCGTATCAAGTCAATGAACCGTACTGAAATGTAGAGTTTTGTCAGAAACGTCTATCAGCAGAGCTATGAGAAAGCCAAGCAAGAAACGCACCCCATTGATTATGATAGCTTACGAGCCGACCTGAGCAAGATCAAAGGCATCGGAGAAAGTCGGCTTAACGAGATAATGACGGTCATAGATAACCATATTAAGATCAATGACAACTCATAGGAGGGATTTCTTTGACCGTTGATACCAAAGAGGTAGTTACTACTATCGCTTATATGATAGGTGTCCGAATGTCGGCGCTGAAAACCAGTTACGGCGAGTGTGCCGAGCTGATCGAGAAGCTCCAAGCCGATAAGGACGCTACCACCATAAGATATTTATGTAAGCTCCGAACCGTACTGATGCAGAAGTTCAAAAAGACCGATGATCTGATGCGGTATGAGCTGAAAAACCTGCATAACATCGAATGGTATGACCACGATAACATCAAGCAGCTTGAAAAATGGGGATTTACCATTGTTCAGGCGAATTACCGTTCAGAGAAGTATATGCAGGATTTCACAAGGCTCATCAATGAAAACATTGATAAATGCTCCCGTCTGTTCTATGACTGGCTGAATTGGGAGTATATCCGAGACTTGTTCTTTGTCCCGAAGTACAACAAGAACGGAGTGATGAAAGACGAGTTCAATAAATACATGGCGAACATCGAGCATTACCCGTTTCATATGTATATTCACTGGCAGCCTGCCGAAGTCGGGAGCATCGTCTATTCCGACCGTAAGTTCCTGAAGATCATCTACGGTCAGCATAATGACAGCTTCACCGACTATACGAAATATCGGGACGCAGACGATGAGACACGAAACAATATATATAATTTTATCGACAGCGCCGAGAAAACTGCTATCGCCGTCGATTGTGAGAACTCCAACCCATACAAGCTGTATAGTGTGCTGAAAGGCTTAAATCAAGATGAACTTGCCAAGATCGAGAAAATTACGCTCTATGACGATCCGAACACTACCGCAGGCTGGGATTGGCTCTCAAAATTCACGCAGATACCCGTTGAGCATATAGAGATCGACCGAGTGACCGACAGAAAGTCCCTGGTCGATGTGCGAATGACTGCAAGCGTAGTCACGGACTTCTACCGTGACGGAATAACATCATTTATCATTGTGTCGAGTGATTCCGACTTTTGGGGACTCATCGAGAGCCTGCCGAAAGCAAAGTTTCTCGTTATGTACGAATACGAGAAGATCGGAACGGCGATCAAGAACGCCCTCGCACAGCACGACATCTATTATTGTGCCATAGATGATTTCTGCACCGCAGGCACGGAGGAGCTGAAACGTGCCGTCCTCTTTGCGGAGCTTGAAAAGCATTTGCCTTCACTCATCGGAGAGAACCCTCTGGACCTTACCCACAAGATATACGAAGCAACAAGAGTGACCGCTACCATGAAGGAAATGGAGAATTTCTGCAATCGGTATGTCAAGACGTTGAAGCTGAAAATATCCGAGGGTAAATTCGTGATAGAAATTCAGATATGACGGAAAAAGGACGGTTCAGGCGAGCCGTCCTTTCGTTATGGGGAACTTTGAATCCAGTGGGATCAAAGTCTGTTGCAGTTATCAGGATTATTATATCCACCGCTATATATAAACTTGATCTTTTCCTGCAATTCTTCGCTGAAATCGCTGAGGTCATCAAGTGTGATCGCACCCTCATGAAGCAGATCGAGGATATTGTCTATGACCTTAGAACGTGAATTGGTCACGACCACGCCCGTATCTCTCTTATCGTCCCTGATACGCTTTTCAAGCTCCCAAAATCTTTCCGAGGGCAGCTTGTCGGAGCTTAACAGCTCAATATACTCCTTACAGAGCTTTTCCATGTAGCCTTCCTGCCAGTCAGCGATCTTGCTTTTGTAGAGTTTCCAATCGCTCTCAGGGTATCCGAATTGATTCATTGCAATTGCTCCTTATCGCCTAAATTAAGTTGTTTTCAATCAATGTAAACATACGGTTATGCACATCTATGTTGATTTGTTTCATAAGCTCATTGTTAAGTATCTCGCCATTTGAACAAGCCTGTTTGAACCGTCCTGATAGAAGATATTCAGCAATATCATCACCATAAGGTGCATCAAGCTTGATCGCAGGCTGCCATTCATGAATACTTGCGCCGTAATAAGCAAAGCCAAGCATATAATCCTGTTCCTGCTGCGTGAGCTTTTTTTCATGGGCAATCCATTCATCTTTACCCATACGCATATATTTTGTGAAAGGAAGATAGAAGTCGAGTTTAGTTCTGATCTCAAACAGCATTTCACGATATATGCAAAGATCAAGTTTTTTGTGTTCCGTATGATATTGTTCCCAGCATTCTACTTCACGGTAGCAGACAAGCGTTAAGATATAGGCGATTTTTCGGTTTGACATTAACTGCATTGTTATTGCTCCTTGAAATGGTTATTCCTCAAACAGTGCTGTTCTCCGTTCATTCAGCCAAGCGATGAAGCCAATCCACGGTGCAAAGTTATCCGGAATATTCCTGATAGAATTGCCGTCACGGTACAGCGGCACCTGGGTTATATCCTTGATCTTTCCCGACATCAGGTCTTGCAAGGTCTGCATTCGCAGCTCATCGCTCATCTGCACGATCTTATCGTCAACTGCTTCACGGAGCTTGTCTATATCAGCCCTTGTCTTTACACCAAGTTCCTCTAATACCGGAAGGTAGTGTTTATCATAGGTTTCGGGGGCTTTCTTTGTATCAGGCTTATCAATGGGGAGCTTTATCGTATCAAGTTTGTTTCTCAGTACATCTTTTTTCATATTTTTCTCCGTTACTCTTTATCCGGCTGCTGTCCGTCATGTGCCTTCCACGCACATTCGGTGAGCTTCATATCGGTAAATACCGCCTTGAAGCTCGATTCTTCGGGACTGCAAGCATATACACCGAAGCGTATCCTGCCTTTGCTCTCCCACATATGGCACACACGCATCTGCGAGAAGTTCACACCGTCATAGGAACATTCGATACAGTAATCGTCCTCACGGCGGCTGAAACGATACCACATGGTCTTGACATTTGCAGGGATAGCCGTTGTTGCCCAATCGGAGTAGCCGTGATTGGTAACGACCGAGCCTAAATGCTGGAACTCCTCATTCTCATATTCGACCGATGCTTTCAGCCAGTTCTCCGAATCAAGATACATCACGATACCGCACTGATCGAAGCGGTGGTGGCTGTCGGTGAAATTGGTTTTCACTATGAAAGAGAAGTATTTTTCATCTGTCTCCGCTTGCAGAACGGGAGCGTTATCGTTGCGGAAATGATAGTACGTTCGCTGCCACAGGTCTGTATGCGGCTCGGTCACGATCTCAATGCGTTCATCGCTGATATCAGAGCTTTTCGGCGCTCTTGTCCATTTCATATTCTCGGTCATTGCTGTTCCTCCGTAAAAATTCAATCGTGCTTTTTATACTTGATTGTCGGCATTTGCTTAATCTTACCACCGATTTTTACACGCTCAAGGCAGAATACCATATCAGATGTCCTTTGAAAATACCCTATGGACTTTAACCAGCTCATTCCGCATTTGCAATGCTTTAAGCCTATAAACTGCTGCTTCATTTTTCTACCGCATTCAGGGCATATTCTGTCAGCCATATTTCCTCACTCCACAAATCATAAATCTCTGAGGACTTCCGCAAACTCCTCAAGATTATATGCTCCGTCAATAGAGTTGTGGTCAAAGGTCATATAGTATTTGAACATTCTACCTGCCTGTGCCGCCCATGTCTTACCGAGTTTCAACTTAGTACGGCTATCACCATTGTCACGGTCATCGCCTTTCGCTTCAACGAGGATAATCTTTCCGGACTTCATCATCACAATGAAATCGGGATAGTGATTGATAAAAGCATTGATACGGAAACCCTTTTTCTCTATGATCCTATGCCACCAAAGCACACCATCACAGCCGGCTATTACATCAAGCGTTCTTCTCTCAAAGCCGTTCATGTGATCCCATTCGGCTTCATACAGAGATTTCGGTACTTTATCCGTTGATTCGGACGGAGTTATCACCATAGGAAAAGCGTATGTAGCATCAGTAAATACACGGTCACGCTCAATAAGATCGTAGAAACGCTCCTGCATATACGCTTCACGCAGGGACTTGATTTTTTCTTTAATGCGGTTAGCATAAGTGAAATACGATGTTTCAAGTGCTGCCAGCTCATCTTCGGTCATATTTGCAATGATACGGCGGACATAGGCTTCAACTTCCGAGGTGCTGAAAGTATTGTCACGGTTGATCTCATGGCAGATGCGCTTTGTGCAGCTCTCAATCTTCTCCTCCGGTGCCATTTTAGCAAACAGCTTGCGGAGATACTCATCTTCGAGGGTAGACAGTTTCTTATACTTCGGAACGGCTTCACCCTGGCTCTCGACATCTATCTCAAACATTTCGCCTGTTGACAGGCTAAAGCTGACAGATGCGTCCTGTTCGCTCAGTGAAAATCCTTTCAACAAACTTTCCTTTGTAAGCAGAGCTGTATTGCCTCCGAAAAGATCTGGAACAGATTCAATACAGAATTGCGGTATTTTCAAAGTCTGCACTTGTTCAGCGAATTGTTCCTGAATACGATATTGTTTTAGCATCTCACCGAGTTCACCACCGATCCATACACTTTCTTCTTTGTTTTCTTCTTCGTATTGTTCTGCTGTTTCCTCCGCCTGCGAGATCATCTCCTCAACGGACGGCGGAGCTGTTTTTACTACTTCTGTATAAAGCGCGGGCTCGACAGGAGTATGAATATCCGAGAAATCATCTTCTGCTTCAAGTTCCGATTCCGGAATAAACGGCATGGTAGTCTGTGCCGGCTGAGGTGTAGGAACAGGCGACTCCGGTTCGGTCATGGGCAACGCTTCACCAACACGGTAATCCTTGCGTGAGAAGCCTGCATTATTCAAGCCTACCACAATGCTGTCAAGGGTATCATGAAACGCATTGGAACAAGTCAGCACAAATGAGCTGTTCAGCAACTTAGCACCATGTTTACGGGCATAAGGCTGACGGAGTATTCTGCCAAGTATCTGCTCCACATCGACCTTAGACGTTTTATTGGCGAGACTTGCGAGGACATACGCAAACGGACAGTCCCAGCCCTCTTTCAGAGCATTGACCGTAATGATATAGCGTATCGGGCAATCACGGCTCATAAGGTTTGTTTTGCCGAGATCATTGACCTTTGAAGTTTTTATTGCTATCTGTTCTTCGGGGATGCCTCTGCCGAGAAGTATCTCCTTTACCTTATCGAAAGTGTCATTATCATTGTTGTTCTTCGGCTGTGCCTGGAAAAGCACGATAGGACGGATATATGCGCCGGTGCGTTCTTCTTCCTCGATAGCCTGCTGTTCCAGTATTCCGCGCAGGTGGATAGCATCGTCGATAACGCTGTCTCTGGAAGTGCGGTTATACACTATAACGGGCAGCTTGACCATGTTTTCCTTTTTGAGTTTTCTGGCATCAACATACGAAATGATATTGCTGTTTTTGCGAGGAGTTGCCGTCAGATCGAGAACGAATGACGGGTTGAGGTTATTCAGCATTTCCACGCTGAGGTCTGAACCTGCGTTGTGGCTCTCGTCAACGATAACAACGGGCGAGAGGTGACGCAGGGCTTGTATCAATGCAGTATCGGGGGTATCGGCAAGCAGTTCCGACTCGTCCTTGAAATAGTCGGCAAAGTTTTTGAGATTGCCGTTTTCCTGATAAACCTTGCGGACATCTTTCTTTTTGCTGTCGATACGGAGAGAGCCGTAGCTCAAAATGCAGACAGTAAGCTGCTCATGAACGGTATCGGGAGTGAAATTCTGTCCGTTCAGGAGCATTTCTTTTGTAAATACGCCCACTCTGCCGTTGAAATCGGCATTCAGGCGGCGTGTATACGGGTGATCGGGGTTCATAAGGTTCGTTGTGGTCTGCACCAAAATAGGATCGGACGGAACGAGCCACACCACCATTTTCGGTGTATGCTTGTGCATACCGCCCTGCGGCAATGCGTCAAAGATACGGCGGACGGCTGCACAAGCCATAAAGGTCTTACCGCCGCCTGTCGGTACTTTCATACAAACATGGGGTACTCCCTTGATACTGTTGCGATAGCCGGGGACACCGTCAAGACCAACAGTAACGTCCTGATCGTTCCAATATTTCTGCCAAGCCTTGTGAAGATCGTCTGTCTCGTTAAGTGCAGACAGGTATGCGGACAGATTGCCCATTACTTCACGCTGATAACTGTTCAGCTCCATATTTTAATCACCAACTTTACAGCCAATGCAATTATGATAAGCCGCCCCATCATCATAAGCACCTTATCCATTTTCCCATTTATTCTGTCAAGCGTTTTGTTTGCTTTTTTCAGTGCTTCCAATGTTTTATCCATTGCAATTACCTCACATTCTTGTAATGTCACGGGGAATCTTCTTGAAAGTGATATGGAACTTTTCAAGCTCCTCATCGCTCAAAATGCACTTATCGGCATAGATCACATAACTGTCGGCTTTGGTCTTGACCATGTGCAAAAACTCCCTGTCAAGAGTTGTGACTTCGTTCTTATCGTAATAGAAATAGTAAGCCGTGTCGTAATACTCACCGAGGAAATACGGCTCATCCGCCTTGTCGGTCACAGCCTGCTTTGTTTCGGTGAAATAGACATAGCTACGTATCTTATCAAGCGGAACATTCTCGTTCAGATACTCGCCGTCAAGGAGCGTATCGCCCAGCTCATAGAATGTAAAGCCGCCGCCCGTTCCCTCGACTGCCTTTTTGCCCTCACCGTAGCCGTCAATGACACGCTTTACACGCTCTGCGGTGATACTGTCGGCATAGTCCATCATCTCGATAAGGATAAACTTGCGATTGCCGCCGTCCTGCTTGTTCATGTTGAGGACTGCGTGGGCGGTAGTGCCGGAGCCTGCGAAGCTGTCAAGGATAATAGAATTCTTGTCTGTTGCGATTTGAAGAACTCGCTCTATTAGTCTTGTTGGCTTAGGAGTATCAAAAGGAGCTTTGCCGTCAAATAATAAGGCGACCTCATTCTTTGCTTCTCCTGTATGTCCAGTATCTGAGTGAGGCCAAAGATTTGTTGGTACTCGACCGGTGCTTACCTCTAAATACTGTTTTCTTCTTAAACCGCCCTTTCCTTTGTTAGTAAAATACAAAAGCGGCCAAGAATATTTCTTTTCTAAGCCCAAGTCATATTTAGCCTTAACCTTAGCTCTTGCTTCTTCACTTGAATCAACCATCATTATTGCACAAATTTCCTGTGGGGTTTTCTCAGCATTATTACATATTTCAAATCTCTTATCATAATCATGAATATCTACTAACTGATACTCAGCCCATTCCTGCATCTGTTCAAGCATTTGCGGTTGTCCGAAAGACCAGCACCGTCCAATAGGTGGGTATAGCAATTCTCCAGTTATAGGGTGCTGAATAGCATAAACCATTCCGGTGTGCGTAGCTGCTCCTGGTGCATTAACGGTTACAGATGACCACGGACGTGAATCACCGTCAATTGCTTCATAACTTGAATTCATATCTTCGGTTCTTTCAAGTTTATAAGGACTCCATTCTTCAGATTTACTATAAACCAGAATGTGTTCTATTTCAGCCATTATTCCCTTTGAATCGTTACGTTTTGAATAAGTACGTTGCCATCCAATATTGGCTACAAAACATGAAGAACCAAATATTTCGTCACAAATCATTTTCAGATTGTAAAGCTCATTATCATCAATGGATATGAAAATAACCCCATCCTCCGCAAGCAGCTTATGCAGGAGCTTTAACCGAGGATACATCATACACAGCCACTTGTCATGGCGGGACAAGTCCTCGCCCTCGCAGCCGACTACCTCACCGAGCCACTTCCTTATACGGGGATCATTGACGTTATCGTTGTAAACCCAGCCCTCGTTGCCTGTGTTGTATGGCGGATCTATGTAGATACAGCGGATCTTGCCCTCATACTGCGGCAAAAGGGATTTCAGCGCAGAAAGGTTATCGCCGTAGATTATCATATTGCCGTCGGCTTCACCGTATTCGTATTGTGCATCAAGCACACGGTACGGCACGTCCATGTGATGATTGATGACTTTATCCTTGCCTATCCAGTCAAGTGTCGGCATTTCGGTCACGCTCCTTTTTATGGGGATAAATGCTTTACTTATTATTATAGCATAGATCGGAGGGATTTTCAACCGCTTCTACGAAAAATTGAGTGCAACTTAATGTTTACTTATTTCGATACTTTCATAGTTGCCGATTCGTTCGTAGGCGTATAATCATATTTTAGTTGAATATCAAAGAGGCGTATCACGGAAGCTTTTTTCAAAAGACATATACGCAATCCTTTTTGAAACTGTTTTGTACTATCGATATATAACAACTGTTTTTCGATAAAGAGTTATCGCCATATTCTTTTAGCCTTTCCATATTGTTGATTTTGCACCAAATTCAATAGAGGGTACACAAAAAAATTCTAAAAACATTTCCGAACCTATTGCAATTTTCAAAGATTTGTGGTATACTAAATATAAAAAAACTGATGGCTTTAGCAAAAAGGAAAAATTTTTGCTAATCATATTAACTATGAGAAAAAAGGGGGTGGAAATATGACTCCAGAAGAAGCTACTCAGCTTTATAATATTGAGCAGCACAAATATTATGAGTATTGCGGATATGTTGTGTCTTATCAGAATAAAATAGGCGAGTATCAGTCTGAACGTCAGAATAAATGCGTCCAAGTGGAGAATAAGCAAACGGAAATTCAAAAGAATAAAGAGCTTTTTGAAGCTATAAGTGGTACAACTGGTGTTCATGATGACCTTTTTTCTCACCTTACTAAAATAAACAGTAAAGTCGAAGATGCCGCCTCAAACTTTAAGACAATGGTAAGCTCAAGCACTGTCAGTTCATTTGATTTATGTAATGCATTTGGTGAAAAAGCAACAAGTGCTAACTCTCAATTGACAGCAGTGTTTGATGCTATCTCAAAAGGGACATCGACTGTATCCGGAGTTATAGAAGCACTCAACCAAGAATTACAAGCATTGAATGCTCGTATACAAGAGCTTGATTCAGAAATAAGCAGAGCACAGGCTATGATTGACCAGTATGAAGCAAGCAAACGAAGTTGTTTAACAAATATGGCTTACTATAAAAAGATTATGGATGCGGCAGTAACGTAATAATATTGAGGAATAGGAGGTGTGTACATGGCAACGATTGAGTTATATAAAAGTAAGATAAACAATATGTCTAACTATATTAACCAAGCTAAGTCTGCTGTTGGAGACTTCTGCGTGGATTTGTCTGCCCTAAAATCGAAAGTTCTCGGAATCAACAGCAGTGTATGCGATAGTGTTGTCACGAGCATCTCGACCTCATCTCAGACACAAGAGCAGCAGATTGCAGGTCTTGAAGCTACACAAAGAGAAGTCGATGAATTCATTAACTTGACAGTAGATCGTGATAACTCTGCTTCTTCTGAAATATCTCGTGCCAAGAAGGACTTTTACAAACAATACTCTTATCTTAAGCCTGACTGTGAGAAGACCGACTGGGAAAAGTTCTGCGAAGGCTTAAAGAAGGTCGGTCAGTGGTGTAAAGATCACTGGAAAGAGATTGTGCTTGTAATTGAAATCGTAGCGGCTGTTGTCTGCCTTTGCGTTCCTGGCTTACAGGGTATAGGCACTGGTATTCTTATCGGAGCCTTAAAAGGTGCTTTGACCGGCGGCTTGATCGGCGGAATTACCAGTATGCTAACCGGAGGGTCATTCCTAGAAGGATTTGCCCAAGGCGCATTAGATGGTGCCATAATGGGTGGTGCCTTGGGCGGCGTAGGTGGAATCGCTGGCAAATTCATAACCTGCGGTTCTAAATTAGGAAACGCAATACAGACAACCTCTAAAATCAGCGGAGCCATTTCCAATAGTATGGATGGTTTCGACATGGTTTCATTGGGACTTGGAATGATAGATCCTAACAATCCTATTACAGAACTGAACAACAAAATGCACCAGAGCGATGTATACAACAAGTTCCAGATGGGTGTTAGCTTGGTATCTTCGTTCTCAGGTGCTGCTTCTCAGAATATGGCATGCTTTGTTGCTGGTACATTGATTCTTACAACTGCTGGTTTACTTGCAATTGAAAAGCTTAGAGCTGGTGATAAGGTCTTAGCTGCTGATCCTGAGTCATTTGAAGTCGGTGAGAAAACCATTCTTGAAGCATTTGAACGTAAGGTATACAAGCTTGTTCATCTTACAATAAACGGTGAGAAGATAGTAACTACTGACAATCACCCATTCTATGTACAAGGCAGAGGATTTATCAAGGCAGAAGGTCTTTTCGTAGGTGATAAACTCATAAGTGTTGACGGTAAAGATCTTATCGTTGAAACACATGATATTGAGCAGTGCGAGAAGCCTATAACTGTTTATAACTTCAAAGTTGAGGATTACCATACATACTTTGTTGGCAATTGCAAGATTTGGGTTCATAACAATGACTGTGTAAAGAAAGTCGAATCTGGTGAAATAGAACTGGAAACAAAAAAACAAAAAGGCAACTATGGTGAAATGAAGATGGATGAACACTATGACAGCAAGGGATTTGAGAAAATGCATAATGGTGTTGAATCACTGGACGATAAAATTCATCATGGTATAGATGGCGTATATAAGAATAAGGATCCGAATGGAGATCCTAAATTTATCATAGCAGAGGCAAAGTATGGTTCTTCGCAGTTAGGTAACACCAAAAAGAGCGGTCCGCAAATGGGTGATAAATGGATAAAAAATAATATAGGAAAAATAGTCGATGACCCAGATGACATAATCGAAGGACTTGCAACTGGTGATACTGTTAAGGAATTGTTCAGAGTAAATGTAAGTAACGATAACGGTTTAGTAAATGTTACAACTAGTGTTAAGTCATTAAAGTAGACAATTATTTACATCAAGAATTTTTGATATTAAGGAGAATATTATGCGAGATACAATTAAATCAAAAGAGTATTTTGATGAGTATATTTTGAAAATGTCAGAAGGAATCAAAAGATTTGAAGAGGGTATTGCTGCTGGAAAATACTTAAATGACAAGATACTTTTTGTAAAAGATTACATTTTACAAAAAAAAATCGGGATAATAATCGCTAAGTATTCAAAAGGTGATTCAATTGAAGAAATAAAAAAAGAATTTGAATCTTCTTTAGATTTGTTTGGTGAAGCGTGGGATGATTCAGTATACGAGAGCAATATTATTTTTGCTTCTTTAGCATATCTTCTGAATTTGGACGATGGTAAGTTGAATATAATAAAAAATAAATTGAGGAAATCTGAAACATATGATTCATTATTAGATTTTATCCTCATTGGAAATAAAAGTGAGTTTGATACATCGAAAATATCCTTTCCTCGTCCATACAAAAAGTTAGTAAAAAGCATTAACGATGAAGATAGAGATGCTTTTCTAAAATATTTGAGAGGATGGTATAAAGGCTCTGTAGATAGTGCTTGGTATGGTACACATGAACTGGTGAATAAATATCAGTATTATGGATATTGGTGTTTTGAAGCTGGTGCTATTGCAAAAAGACTTGGTTTTATAGATGACGATTTGAAAAATGAGCAATATTATCCATATGATATGGTTCATTTCGTATAATGATTCGTAAACAGTCCAGAAGAGAATGGAGTGATAAAATGTCAGATATACAAAATGAAAGACTCATTGAGTTTATATCTAATTCAAAAGTGGCGTTTATTAATGGTCAGTTCCAAGAAGCTTTTACACTCGCAAAAGAAGCAATTAAGCTTGATGAAAACTGTGCAGATGCTTATCAGTGTGCAGCTAATGTATGTATGTCACTTGGTAGATATGAGGATGCAATTGAGTATTACCAAAAAGCTGTAAACTGCGATCCGAACAATGGAAATCGCTTTTTCAGCCTCGGCTATGCACAGGCAAGCGTAAATAAGATTGCTGAAGCCATGCAGAATTTTGCTAAAGCAGATGAGCTTGGGCTGAATGAAGATGCCGCAGGACAGATGTATCATATCCTTGGAATTGTAAATCAGGAGTTTGGAAAGCTTGATGATGCTCTCATCAATTTGAAAAAGTCGGAGCTTATCATTCCGGCAGACATGGATATACTGAAACGCAAGGCGGTTATCTATGGGCTTCTTGATGAGATTACAAATGGCTTGCAGACTGCTAATCAGATGAAGCTGCTTGCACCATCTGACTATTCCGGCTATCAAGCTGCTTACATTTTGCTCAAACAGGCTGGACGTATAGACGATGCGTTTAAGGAATTGCGTTATGCTCGAATGAACCTCCCCTCCTTCCCTTTCGCTCTTTGCGGGGATATGGTGAATTACGAACTTGTTAAGCATGAACAAGATGGCGACACGATTCATTTTGAGAAAGCGTTAGCTTATATTAAGCATTTCCTGAAAAAAGAGAAACCGAGTATTTCTGATGTTGTCGAGTGCTATTTAACTGCCGCCGATCTCTATCTTCAGCTTGAAGATGCTGATAAAGTCATAGAGTGCTTAGTTGCAGCGGAAAAGCCTGTGTTCTCTTATAACAACGGCGTTCTGTTTGGAGAGTATACACCTCAACAGTTAGATCCAAACTCGATTTTAAATGAGATGAATGCCAATCTTTATCGCTATGAACAATTGAGTGTTGAACAACTGGAAGCGATGAGGAAAAGCGGTACATATATCACTCCGACTGAGGAATCTAAAGCAGACAACGACGAATACAAGCTCACTGACGAGGCGTTTGATATTTCTGCTGAGGATAGAGACAGAATCAATCGTATGTACATTGGTGCGTATACGTTACTTGAAGACAATCGTAAGATAATGTACTATGCTTTAGAGTTACAAAAGAGTCAAGAGCCTTCAATGATTGAACTCGGCTGGTACACGGAAGCGAGAGCAATGCGAGATCTTAACTTGGATGGTTGGCAGGATCAGTATGGTTCAGTTATTAAAAAGCTGAGAAATAATATACTGAAAGATCCTACAGACATCAATGCAATGATGCTTCGAGTGAGATGTTTAATCGATACTAAGCAGTTTGATGAAGCAGAAGAAAAGTGCAAGTATCTCAAGGAAGAATTACAGAAACCTCTTATGGAAGAGCTGAACGAAGCTAAGAACGGAGGTAAGTAATATGGCATTTCTTTTTCATGACATTGTACTTGATGATACAGCATTTAAAACGGCGTCCGATGATATGGCATCGCTGAAACAGCAAGCTGCTAATCTTAAAACCAAGCTTGAAAAAATGTACGAAGATGTAACAAGTGCATTGGATACTTCGGCAGGAGATGAAATTCAGTTTACAGCTAAAAATGTTCTTCTGCAGCCGATTGAGGATATGAGTGCAGTTATTCAGCATATTTCTGATACGCTAAATACTATAATAGGCACAGGATACTATAAGGATATATTCGTTAAGTTCGAGGAACTGAACGAATGAATAAAACGATATTTAGGAGGAATTAACTATGGCAGGCATGGGCAAAACAGGAACAGTGAATATCACACCTGAGATGATGGATGAAGCAATCAAGGCCATTCAGGCATACCGTACCACCGCTTTTGGTGCTGCTGACGGTAATGGTTCTGATGGTCTCTATGGTACTGTAAAGAAAGAGGTTGAAACCCTTACAGCGAGTGATTTCACTGGTTCAGCATCGAAAGGCTTCGTTAACTTTTACACAAACAATATTGAACCTGCAACAGGTTCAAGTCTCAAAGGTGCGCTTGAGATGCTTGAATCAATTTGCAAGAGTATCAAATCTGCTATACCAGATACTGAAGGCGTTGATGAGCAACTCGGAACGGAAAATAACAAGTAATTTATAGGAGGATACTAATATGGCAGGTTGTAGAGTAGTAAAAGCGTCAATGGATACGAGCGTAACAAATCTTTTGAACTATTCAACCCAGTATGGAGAAGCAGCAACGACATTTGTTGCCGCCTTTAAAGCTGCTATCGAGGCAATGGAAGGCGACGCTAAGGATGCTTTAGTTGAATTTTTTGAGACTAATATTGAAGGTCTTGTAACTAAGGATATTCCTGGTGCAGTTAAGGGCCTTTCAGAACTTCTCAAGGCGAATGCGCAGAATTTTGATGATGTTGATGCTCAGCTTGCGAATAGCATCAGAGGAAATGGTGGAGGCAATGGTGGCAATTAACCCACCTACATAAGTGTATAATGTACCTTCGCACTATAAAAAATAGTTGGTTGGATTGCGTACAGCCTCGGTGCTATTATTTGGCTGAGGCTGTACTTTTTATTAGGAGGTGGCAATATATGTTTAGAGAGTTAACCGATGCAGAACTTGCTTTACTAAGTGATTCTGAGAAAGAAGTATATAACAAAGAATTACTACTATATAAAGAGAGGATGGCTTTTGTCGGACAGCTTGAGAGAATCGAGGGTGCTGATTATCAGTATAGAAAGCCAAAGTTCAGTGGTATTAACCCAATTCCCAAAATTGATGTCCCACAATGTGATATTGTCGCTCCAAAGAAAGTTTCTTTTCCACAGGGATTATTAGATAAGATGCGTAAGGTGGTTGTTTCTTATTCGAGTTTTACTCCGCCTAGTAAGATCCACATTAAAGGAATGTCAGATCAGCGAGGCGGTGCTGTAAGGATAATGCCAACAGTCATGCCCATAGGGAAAATACGTCTTGCAGGTATTCCTAAAAAGTCAGGTAGTGCTATTGCAAAACTTCCTCAGATCCAGCCTGCTGGCTCGGTAAAGGTTACTGGTATACCGGAAAAGCCGGATAATGCTATTGCAAAACTTCCACAGATTCAGCTTGTGAGTTCAGCAAAGGTTACTGGTATGCCGAAAAAGCCAGATGATGCTATCATAAAACTTTCTCAGATTCAGCCTGTTGGCTCGGTGAAGATTTCCAGTATACCGAAAAAGCCAGGTAGTGCTATTGCAAAACTTCCTCAGATCCAGCCTGTTGGCTCGGTAAAGGTTACTGGTATACCGGAAAAGCCGGATAATGCTATTGCAAAACTTCCACAGATTCAGCTTGAGAGTTCAGCAAAGGTTACTGGTATGCCGAAAAAGCCAGATAGTTCTATCACAAAACTTCATCAAATTCAGCCTGTGGTGTCAGTTAAGGTCACTGGTATGCCTGAAAAGCCGGATAATGCTATCGTAAAACTTCCACAGATTCAGTCTGTAGGTTCAGTTAGGATCACTGGTATGCCTGAAAAGTCTGATAGTGCCATCGCACATCTTCCCCAGATTCAGCCTGTTGATTCGGTAAAGGTTACCGATATGCCGGAGATAAACATACCTGCAACTCAATCGATAACTAAAGAAACGGTTACAGATGTTATTCAAAGAATAATACTATTATGCAAGGAGCGTAGCAAATGAAAAATAATGAAATCATGATTTCAGTTCAATTTGATTTTCCTAATGATTCGAATAAATATGGTGAAAAATTCTCTGGAATCACTGATAGTCTCGCTTTCCTTGTTAAGGATGATATAACACTAAAAGCTTTTATTGAAGGCCTGTATTATGGACTTCATAATAATTTTCCAGAACATTTTATTCTTTTTAAGGATTATCTAAAACACCGTAAGCAGTTTGTTGTCGATTATTCTCGAAAAGGCAAATTCAAGGTTATCAATTTTGAAGAAGAATTGTTGTCTAATAAGGTAACACTAATTGAATTAGGCTTTGTTACTTCAAGCGTTTTACTGATAACTATGAAGCGTAAATTGGAGAGTCAACTGCTCTTTGATAAAATTCCAAGTAGCTATATTCTTGATTCCGATGATAATCCCCTTGAATACAATATAAGCAGTCGTACTCTTGAAGCGGTCGATTCATCGGATATTGAAATTCTCCCTCCAGGTGATATACCTGAAAAAGACGAAAGAACGTTAGCCGACATTTTGATACCTACCGTTCTTTCTACAGGAGGAATGATAGGCGTTAGAGCTGTGATGTCTAAATCTGCCAGTTCGAGTGGTATGGGTGGTATGATGTGGATGATGACGGCTGCTACTGGTGTAATGACTTTGGTTACATCCACCTACAACTATTTTAAACAAGGAGCAACGAACACTAAGAAGAAAACCGAATGGAAAGAAAACTACGAAAAATATATTAAACGTCTGATTGACGAAAAGATAGGTATTTGGCAAAAAGCTGACCTCACCTATCTTCAGTCGTTGTATCCGGATATGTTAAAACTGTTCGCACAGTTATCTACACTAGATTCTGCTATTTTTTCAAGATCACAAAATGATAACGATTTTATGCGTATTACTTTAGGTGTATCAGAGCATGTGAAACCTCTTTTCGATATTAAATATGAGAAAAAAGATGAGATTTTTTCTGATGTTTATTATCATTTACGGTACGAAACATGCACTAATAGCAAAGACGAGAGAACAACTGATAAGAGAATCGCAGGGATCTATATTCTTACACCTGAAAGTGAATTACCGTGGTATGCATTTATAAAGAAACATACACGGAAGGATGAGGAAGCAAAACTCAAGAAGTCTCAAAGGGAAGGGCTGATCTCAGAAGAAAAAGTATTGCTTTCTGATTTGCCATACAGGTTTTCCACAGAATATTTCCGATATATTGATGGTAAAACATGGGGTAAGAGCGGTATTAAGGCACCATATATGCTTGATATAAGAAATGCCGGTGCCTTGGGTATAGTTTCTCCTGACAATTCCTTTGCACATGATACTATTAAGCACATTGTATTAGAACTCGCTTATTATCATTCTCCGGAAGATATTCAATTTGTATTTTTCTTTGAAGAGGGATTGAGTATAGAGGAGCAAAAACAAAGGATTGATATATATAAATTTCTTCCTCACTGCAACGAATTACTAGAAAATACATCTCAGTTCGTTTTCGACAAAGAGAGCGCTGGTCTTGTTTATGGTCAATTATTGAACATAATGACTCAAAGAGCCAAGGACATACAATCCGATGAAGAAAACGAAGTTGAATCTGAACATAACACCCAGATAGTGTGTGTAGTATTTGAAGATTATAATATCAAGTCTACTGGTTTTTCAAAATATCTTCCCGAAGCTCCCAAAGAGGGTGAAGACTACCAGAATAAACTCGGTTTAACATTTATTTTTTGCCGCGATGATAAGGATAAGCTTCCTCGTTATTGTGGAGATGTAATTTACATGAATGTAGACGCTAAAAAAGTGGGATATGGCTACGTTGTACCACGCTATAGCGTTATGACACGAGAGAACATCTTAGCTAATATGACGGAGACAAATAAGTATCCCAATTTCTGGAATGACTATATTTTCTCTTCTAAAGAATACAAAGAACAATATGAGCTTGCATACCGAAGACTTGCAGCCATTTATTATACACGTATTGCAGAGAACGGTCAGGTGCCAAGCATGGTTACCTTATTTAAATTGCATGACATTTCTAGTGATGATATCATTCCTGAAAATGGTGTGGATAATCCATTATCTACCTCACCTTTTGCAAAACGCATACTTGAGTGCTGGGAATCAAGTGAAGAAGAATATGACGTCACCAGAAATTTACGTGTTAAGATTGGTGCAAATGAACATGGATCAATGTCACTTGACTTATATGAGAAAGCAGACGGTCCTCATATGCTTGTTGCAGGTACTACTGGTTCCGGAAAATCCGAAACTATTATCACCTATCTAATCGGATTGTGTATGAAGTTTTCTCCCATGGATTTAAACTTAATGTTAGTTGATATGAAAGGTGGAGGTTTTTCAGATCGTTTAGGAGATTTGCCACATTGTGTCGGCGTAGTTACCGATACGGCAGGTGAAAGTGAAGGAATATCATCCGCATATATGCTGAAACGATTTCTTGAGACGCTTAATGCTGAAATTAAAAAGAGAAAACTACTTCTTCAGGAATTTGGAATAGATACAGCGGATGCATATATTCGCGCAAGACGAATAATGGTAGAAATTTCCGGAATGATCGAAGCTGATGGGACGAAGTCTTTGAAAGAACTCTATGAAATTTCAATTCAGCTCAAACAGCAAAAAATAGCCATAGACGATGCTGATTATTCTGAAACAGTCAAGAAGATTCTTGAGAAAATGAGTAAACTTAACGCTAAACAGATGGACACATTTGTTAATAAAGGACTGGATAAAATCAAAAGTCTTTCTCATCTTGTACTTGTAGTTGACGAGTTTACTGAATTAAAGCGTTTTTCAAGCGAAAGCAATGACGTTGACTTTATTGCGGAAATAACAACGATTGCCCGTGTTGGCAGAACGCTTGGATTTCATATCATTCTTGTATCACAGAATATCGAGGGTGCTATCACTGACGATATAAGAGTAAACTCTAAAGCAAGAATCTGCCTAAAGGTTGCCACGAAGCAAGCTTCCAAGGAAATGATTGATAGTCCTGTGGCGGCTGCTCCGAAAATGCCGCTGAACGGACGAGCCTATTTACTTGTAGGAACAGGCTCTCGCTTTGAGTACTTTCAATCTGCCTATACAGGTTCTAATCAAAATACAAGCATTGAAGATCCTGTGAATATCACATTTGTGCCTGACAGCGGAACTTTTAATGAAAAGTTCTATCGTTCAGATAAGGATAATACTGTATTGCAGGCACAACAAAAAAATGTTGATCCTAATGCTACTCAATTGAAGTTTGTTGTGGACACTATTATTGCAGTTAATACAGGAAAACAAATTCCAGAGACAATATTCCTTCCCCCATTAAAAACTAAGATAAAACAACCAAAGCTTATAAATGCAACAGAATGGAGTTGATACAGCAATGGACAAGAGAAACTTGATTTGTACGTTAGGTCAGTACGATATTCCTATTGTACAGAAGCAACCTCTTTTTAAAGTTGACTTACTCGACAAAAATATAGCTCTGTTCGGTGCAGCAATGAGTGGAAAAACAAACTTCCTTAAATTACTGATTCAAACGCTACATATTATCACTAATCCTGATGATGAGGAAATTTTTATATTAGATTTTGGTGGAGCTCTTGCATCCTATAAAACTATGCCTCTCGTTGCAGCATACTTTGATAATTCCAATGAAGAATATGTTAAGCGTGTTTTCAGGATACTTGAAGAAAGAATCAAGAAGAATACTGAGATTCTGGAGGGAACCGGATTTTCTTCATATTTCGGTGAAAAAAAGATTGTTCACACGACATTTATAATTGATAATCTTAATTCGTTCCAAGATGAACCGAGGTATTCAGCATATCAAGAAAAATTCGCCAAAATGTGCAGAGATGGTTTGTCAAAAGGCATTTCAATTGTATTTACTGCATCAGATACTAAAGGGTTATCATCATATCTCAACAATTTTGGGCAGAAAATCGCATTTGAAATGCCCTCGGATAAATATATCGAGATATTCAATTCAAAAGTATCAGAAATCGGAGCGATTCCTGGGCGCGGCTTTGCGAATGTAACCATAAAGCCTGATAATATTGAAGGTACATTTAGAATGAATGCACCATATGAGGTTCAATGCTATATTTCTGATCAGATGGAGCCTGATAGTAGTTTTTTGTTCTGCTTAAAGAGTAAGTATCACTACAACGAAGAAAGTGGTAGAGAAGAAAATGGCAAGTTTGACAGGTGTGTAAAGAAGCATCTGACATTCAATGGCGATTTGACTCGTGACGAGTATCAACGTTTAAAACAAGAACCTATAACAACGAAAAAAAATATTCCTTGGATTCCTTGTCCTGTTTCTGTTGGTTTGGATTACATTGACTTTTGTCCGGTGACAATCGATTTCTCAGAATCAAGGGTACTCGGCATTTATGGAAAAAAAGGATATGGAAAAACAAACTTGCTTAGAGTCATTCTTGAGGATTTATTTAAAAAGAAATCATCTTCGAGGTTTGTATTTTTTGATGACGGAAGAAAGCAGCTTGAAGAATTCTATAATAGATGTGAATCACTTGGTTTGGACTGTATAAAGTTTTATGAAACAAAGAGAAACTCACCGCTCCCTCCAAATAACGATAGTGGAATGAATCAAAAAACCCCAACTGATTTTATGGACATTATAGATAAACCGACTACTGCATCTGGTTTCAAGAAGACTTTATCACCGTTTCAGCAGTTTTACCATTTCATTAATGATTATTACATGGATCTCACTTGGAATGGAATTTCTAATAATCAACTTAAATCTCCTGTGGCAACTTATATATACGGTGAGGAGATGGCAGGACTTATGCCGTCTTACAACGAAGAACTAAATCCGATTAAACCGACGGTATTTATTCTTCAGAGTAAAATGCTTTATTTAAGCGCTAATGGTGAGAAACAGTTTATAAACAACATTCTTCCAAAACTCGCAGCCATCGCCGAAGAAAAAGATCTGATTTTTATTTTCACTGATGTGCAAAAAATTACAGATCAAGAAAGCAATAACTTTTTTAATAATTCATTAAATGCTATTTTCTTACTCGATAGTATCGCAGAATTTGCTGCTGAACGAGGACAAAAGACAGTATTCGGCAGTATGGATGTAAAAGGATTAAGGGAAGAATATGCTCGATGTGAAACTGGGGATGGTTATTTTTATGATATAGAAGCTGACAAGCTCATGAAGATGAAGTTTATTAGGCAAGACAAATGGAGGTAATAGTAATGGCTGATGGTAATCATATCAGATGTGCTGATATCGAAAAGCTTGTACAATTTGAAAAGGATAGTCAGGTAGCCAAAACGGACTTTGATAATATTATAAAGGAATTCAAACGGATTAACGAAGCATTACTCGGAAAATGGCAAGGTGCTGGTGCTAATCAATATCGAAAAGAGGTTGAACACATTCTTGAAAAAATCGGAAGTGTTGGAGAAGTTCTCGATGCGATAAATGAAGGGGCTGTAAAAAGTGCAAGAGATGCATATTTGCAGCTTGATGCCGATTTAGCTGCGTTCAATGAAAATCCAACTTCTGAGGAAGGTGGAAATTAATGAACAAAACGGTTAATAGTTCAGACGATCTCGGAAATATTGAACTTTTTGATGAAACCAACGATGACATTAAGACTGAGATCGTTCTTTTTGAATGCAACGATACCGAGGTAGATCAATCTATTTTTGGAATTTTAGCTTTACCAGAGAACTTGGATTAGAAAGAGATGTGATTCGGTGAGTACCCAGATAAAGGGCAGTAAATTCATTTATGAGATAGATGAAAAGGATTTCCCACATGGCTTTATTGCCCAGGGAACTGAAAGCTTTGTATTTAAAGGCAGAAAAATCTCTGTAAACGGTCAAGATGAAGAAGAGTTATCATTCTCTTGTGTTTTGAAGTTTAAGCCCTACTCTCGTTCTCGCTTTGAGCGATTTACGAATAATGAACTTAGAATATTTGAAGAACTTCAAGAGTGTCGTAGTGTGGCTCGGATATATGATGTTATAGAAGATCTTGGCGAAAGTTTTGATTTGAAAACGCCAGAAATATCAAAGCACATCCGAAGTAAAAGCATTGAATTAAATGGTGCAATGATACCTTGCTTCTGTGTTGTTGAAGAATATATCGACGGTTGGTCTTTGGAACAATACTGTATCAGGCAGTTTTGGGGACTTGAGAAGTTTAAAGATAATCGTTGGATTAAATACCATGAGTTTAAGGACTTTGAAAAGGAAGAAGTTCTAAAAAAATACAAAGATGAAAAAACTTTTTTCAGATATCAAGATAAAATGTTGCATTATATGCTGAGTCTGTGTGGTATATTACAATTTATAAGCATGACATCCAAAAAGAAAGTGCTGCATCTTGATATAAAACCCGAAAACATCATGGTCACAAGCCAAAGCGAAGAATTAGTTTTAATTGATTTTGGACGATCAGAATTTTTAGATGAGCGTGATCGATATATATATCATAAGCTCGCACCATTTAAGTACATAAATGATAATGGTGTCAGAGTCAAAGAAGACATCAACCATCCATTTTGTCATGGAACGATTGGTTATGCAGCCCCGGAAGCTTTTAGGGCTGCAATAGATGACAGTTTCCCATTAACTCTACTCAATGATAAAAGTGAAGACAAAACAAATGGCTTTGAAATTGGAAGAATGTCAATTGAAAGCGATATTTTTTCATTTGGGGCAACCTTCTGGGAATGCCTAAATATTGTTGAATTAGTAACTAACAGCGAAGAATTCTCAACTTTAAACCGTAAATCACGCTTTTATGAATCGCATTTGCTGAATCACGATTCTTATTATGAGCGAGATTTATCTCTTGAATGTACTGGACCATTAGGTGGAAGATATAATCTTGCCTTACAGAATATTATAAAGAAATGCACTCGCAAACGCTTAGATGGGTATATGAATGATCCAGCATTCTATCATGGATATGACGAGATAATTCGTGATTTGGAAGATGCAAGAGACTCTATTCCAACTGTTAAAAAGGGGGAAAACAAACAAGTAAAAAATTCCTCTATAACATTTGGAATTTGCATTGGTTGTTTCCTTTCGTTGCTACTGATATCGGGTGTTTATCGAGCAATTGGTGCTCGAATCGCAAAAAGCAACTGGAATAACCTGGTCAGTGAGATAAATAATCACATAGAACAAGGAGATTCTGCATATCAAACCACAAAGCAGGGGGAGCTGTCTGAAATCGCACTTGAACGAATGGAATTGGCAACTGGAGCACAGGAACTTGAAGTTTGTGATGAAACGTTCGTGTTCTTATGTAATGATAATGTGATTAATTCCTCAGAGGCGACACTTATGATTACATTACTTAATCAGCTTGATGATAACAATGATAAGATCCAATATGCTGATAAGATTATTGAGCATGCTAATCCAGTTGAGTTGCCTTCAATTGCGGCGAGTGTCAATTCGCTAGGCCTTTCTACAGACGATATTGGTTACAAGCTGGCAATAGCTCTTTACTGCGTTGATCGAGAAAATGATTATGATTATGTAGATGCGTATGATTTGATTGTACAAAATGCTAACTTAAAAGAGTACCGTACCATTATCAAGATGCTAGCCGTTACCTTAAACAACAAAGGCGACTATGTCATAAATCAGATAGCTGAGAAAAAAAGCGTGAAACGTTCAGAGGTTATTGAAACGCTTAATAGTCTTGAAAAAATGTGAGGTGGCAAATGTGGAATTCATAAAACGAATCAAGATGACTTTTGACAGAAGATTCGAGAAAAAACCTGTTATAGGTAACATTGTTTACGGCATTTTCACCGGATTTGCTGCTTGCACTTGCATGCTGGGTGTTTTTATTATATTTGCAGTCATAACGGGCCTTCATAGCACGCTTGGAATTAACTACAAATCTTGGCACCTTTTCATGATGCTTTCGCTGTTCGTTGCATTGATCGCATTTGTTTTAGGAGCATTTGCGTACTTTCCTTATCGAAGGAAGGGAAACAGCTTGTTCAAAAAAGAATATATTAATGGAACTTCATATAAAGCTTTGCATAATCTATTAAAGCCAACGAAAAGCGATAACTCTCACGAAGAAAGCGATGATGATAAACATGAGTAAAAACAGATACTGCGGTATTTTGCTGTATAGTGTGATATCATTTCTCATATCGGCTTTATCATTTATTCTGATTCCTTTTTCTAATTTTGAAGGAACAAAACTGCAAAAAGCAATAGCATATATGGTCGGTTTCATATTCTGGATAGGACTAATTGTAGGTTTAATACTAACGCATTATCTAGGTAAGATCCGTCAGAAGCATAATTATAGAAAATACGTCCTTCCAGGAATCCTTTGTTTCTTTAAAAATAAGAAAAGCAAATATATCGATATTCTTATGATCATTTCGGCAATTGCTTTTATTATTGTAAAGACTTCGTTTTCTAGTGAGATATTGGTATTGAGCATAACGCTATCACTACTGGTATTCTCTGTTTATATTCATTCAGTCTTAAATGGAAATAATTACGCATTTGCAGTTAAGAAAGGAGTACATCAATGAAAAACGCAAGAAGAATGTTTGCTTTTATCTCAGCACTTGCACTTGCTTTCAGTTATAATGCCCCAAGTTTTGTGGCTATTGCTGAAGATACTGTAGATCTCAAAGATAGTGTTGAGCAGCAAATCGCGGATGTATCTGAGCCCACCACTGAAGAAAATGACTTGGAGTTAAATGTTGTCATTCCCAATAACTGGACAAATAATTTTGATGAGTGGACTGTAGATGTTAGTATGGATGCAACGTTATATTACAAGACAAGTGAAACTCCTCTTGCTAATCATATGTGGGGAACTTATTCTGATTCTGATGCCAAACTTTGGAATGATGGTACGACGTTTGAAGACGGCGAGGGATATATTAAGTTCTGGGCTGTTAGAAAACAAGATGATCAGGATGAAGTCGTTGATTGTCAGGCTTTACCTTATATGTATGATACAACAATCCCTGACGCTTTCAGTGTAGAAAAAATCAGAATCGATGACAAGAATTTTGATATAAAAAATTCATCCTCAATAAATGATAACCTGTCTTCTAATCTTGAAATATACTATGTACTTGATAACAGCGAGGTGACAGAAAAGTCCGAAATCGAAGCTGTAGGCAATAGAATTTCACTTAATGATAATAACGGCGAGTACGGATTCATTCTTCATGGCGAGTCATCAATGATAGATCACGAAGTGGTTTTTTATGTAATTGATGAGGCGGGCAATATTCAGCACACATCTATTGCTATAAAGGATACTTCTAAGCCGTATCTGAGTGTATCAGGAATTGATACGGATCAAAACAAGTGGAATAATAGTTTAAACTGGCTTGTAACATCAATTCCGACAGAGGATGTATCAATCTATTACAAAACATCAAGTACAGATGAGCATGACTGGGGTGCGTATGGATCAGCAAGTGTGTGGAATCCTGAATGGGACTCTGAGGCGTTAGCCGATGTTATTCCGGAAAATCATCATTATGTTCATTTTTGGGCTGCCTATGACAATGACACTGATCATGAAGTGGCAGAGGAGACTTTTCATTATAATTTCGATAAAACAAAACCTACAGAGTTCGCTGTCAATATGTCTGATCCGTTTTGGCCACAACCCGGAAATTTCTGGTGGTCGCAGCGTAGCTTTACGACTGATGCACCGTTTTATGAGAGCGGCTCTGGAATTGAATCGGTTACATATAATATTGGCGGAGAGGGAGAACAGTATGTAGAGTTCAATGAATCAAATGGTGGGTACGTATTTACTACTAACATAAATAATGATGACCGTCTAGCTAATAATACAATTACATTTATTGTTAGGGATAGAGCGAAAAACGAACAAACCTTTGTAATTAATGCCATCAAGAGTTCAAAGCCAGTTATAAAAAAAGCTTCTGTTGTCTATTATGATAAAACAGAAGATCTTGAAAAGGCAACAGCCAAACCTTCACTTATATTTGGAGATGAAAACTCAAAGACGAATCCTTACTCCAATGCAATATATGCAAGTGATAACGACTATATCAAACTTGAAGTTGATGATGCATCACTTAATAGTATTATTGTTAATGTTAATGGAAAGCAACATAGCTTGAGCGTTAGAAACCAGCAAGATGCTGAAAGAAATGGAATAATCGTATACTCTGATAAGTCCAACTATAGATATAAAAACTGTTACATCCCAGTTAGCAAACTAAATGGCCTTAATAAGCAAGGAGTTAACACTATCAGCTTTTTGATAAAGAGCCACAATAATACGAAAAGTGAAGAGTCGTATCTTCTCGATTCGAAAAATAATCATTGTGATATATTCTACGATCCTAAAGACCATTATGATTCTACTGTGTCTTTCTCTGCCACACCACAATATGTTGATGAGAATGGTAAAAAATATTATGGTGGATCATCTTTTTCGGAAGAGATTGAAATTACCATAAAAGATGATAAAGGACTGAAGAATTATACTTGCACCGTAATCGGTCCTGACGGAAAGATAGTTGAGGCGTTCCCTCCTGATGATTTATCTTCTGGAGCTTTAACCACTGAAACGATTGAAGTTGATAGTGAGGAGATAGTTGATGGTGAGACTGTAATAACTACAAAGTCGGTAGATATTTCGTATAATGTTCCCGTAGATCGTAAGGAACATATTATTGAAATTAATAGTGACAAATATCAGGCAAATGGACGCTATACATTAAAAGTACAAGCAACAGATCTCGCTGGAAATATAACCGATGAAAACAACGGTACATATGAGTTTTACGTTGATACAGATGCACCTACAGTTATTGAAGATCGGTATACTTATACACCCTCTATTCTGAAGTACTTCACTTTCGGAATTTTTGGCAATAATTCCGTTAGCCTTTCTGTTAAAGTTGAAGATAACGAATCTGGGTGTGGCTTTTCTGATGAAACCGATGAAAAAGTTAAGCTTAAGTGGGGCGAAGAAGAGTATAAAGTGAGTTCATCTTCTCCTAATGGACAGACGAGAGAATTCGTGTTTGATAATCTCCCTATAAATGCTTCTGGTACTGCTTATTTTATAATTGAAGACGCACTCGGAAATAAATCCAATTATTATCTTACAATAATAGATGGTGTGGTTTCAACTAATGAATCTAGTTCGACATTGTTGCAGCTGGAAAATGTAAAGCCGAGAGCTGAAATCATACTACCAGAGAATAACCAGTACATTGTTAATGGCGAAATATGGTATCCTTCTGCGTTCAATTATGAAGTAGTTGCCTCCGACAAAGACTCAGGTTTGAATAATGTTTCCTTGAATGTGAGGGATTCCAATAATAATGCTGTTTATGATCAGTACTCACATTCTGAAAATGGAGTAGTTGTTGATGGTCAAACAATTAAGTTTGCTTCTCCTGACACCAAAACCAAATATACTGATGAAGCGCGATATAACTATAGCATAGACTCCGAGGGGCATTATCTCTTAATTGCCGATTCTCAAGATAACGCTGGTAATAGCGCTTCTGAAGATACTGAGTTATCCTTGAAAAACAAACGTGAAAAGATTGTTCATATCGATACTAAAGATCCGATGATAACTGAATTTCGATTCGAATCTAAAGGTGAAAACGGCAGCGATATTGAATATTCGACTTATGGCTACTTCTTTAAGGAAGATACAATTGTGCGTGTCTATGTAAAAGATGAGGATGTTTCGTCAGGCATAAATTATGTCACATTATATCGCCGTGAATCCGGTCAAGAAAACCCTATTTCAGCAACTGTATATGCTAGTGGTACAGAAAACTGGAATTCTCAGGAGGGATACGCCGAGTTTAAGATTGAGAAAGGCTTCAAGGGACAAATATGGGCGATTGTCGTTGATAATGTGGCTTCCTCTAATTACTCAAACGATAATTATAGACATACATCAGGATTGAAATATGCAAACGGCACTATAGTTGAGGGTGCGGTACTTCACACGAATGTTTCGTCTATTAGAATTGAAGAATCAAGCACAGTATCTCCATCAAATGTGTACCAGGAAAATGACACGAATATTGTATTCTACAATAAAGATGTTCCGCTTATTATTACCGTTGAGGATTCTTTTTCAGGCATCTCTGAAATAGAATGGTCGATTGCAAATGATAACAAACAAGGCATTATAACGGTAAATGAGAACGGGGATATTCAAACCACAGGTGATGAGGCTATTATCATCAATGAATCTATAGTAAGGGACTCTAATCTTGTAACGAGTTTACAATTCATGGTGACTGTAACCAGTGATACAAATGACAATCTTGTTTCTGTTAATTTGACAGATAATGCAAATAACAAAGCCGAAGCTGCAACTACAAAGAGCTATAATGTAGATAAGACTGCTCCCGCTATTTCATCAGCTCTAACTTCAAATGCAGCTTATTACAACGGAGATCAAGTTGTTACGATTACTATAGATGAAAGAAATTTCAGATCCAAAGATGTACATTTTACGTTGAATGGTGATGAAGTTGAAGTTACATCGTGGGAGAATGATCAAAATAACGCCAATGTACATATAGGAAAATATACAATCTCGAAAGACGGAGTTTATAGCTATAATATTTCCTATATCGATATGGCTGGAAATCACAGTCAAAATGGTTCGACCACTTCCTTCGTTGTAGACCAGACACCTCCGGTTCTTAAGACTAATTTCAATGAGTTTAAAACATCAAATAAGGAGCACTATTTTGGTGTTAGTCAAATTGACAAAAACATTGTAATAACAATCACTGAACATAATTTTGATCCTTCACTGGCACACATTGAAATAAAGAGAAAAGATCCCGGAGAAGCACATGATGAGACCGGAATGGAAATTATTTCAAGAGGTGATTGGAGTACAGATGAGAAGGATAAAGATAAACACACATTTACCATACCGTTCTCAAACAAGAAAGAAAACGGTAAATATGATACATATGATGGTATTTATGTCGTAAGTGTTACTCCATTTGATATGGCATCCAATTCAGCTCCATCACAAGAATCTGTAATATTTGAGATTGACTTCACAAATCCAGTCATATCGCAGAGAAATGGAAATTCTGTAAGTAATGCTGATAAGTCCTATACAAATTTGGAAATTTTTACCGATAGCACTGGTATTGAAGAGGGGTTTATTCCTTCTGTAGCAATGAGTGATAAAAATCTTGAACGTATAGAATATGTACTAACTGTTTACACACCAGAATACACAAACGGAAAAGAAATCGGTACAATTACTCCTTCAATGTATGAGGATGACGCAATTAAGCAGATTGTTGAGGTAGGTAATGAGAACGCTAAGACAAAAGAAGCGATATTCACACTCCCTGAATTCAAGAAAGATGGTATTTATTCTTTTGATTTAACTGCTGTTGATAAAGCGGGAAATAAGAGTGTACTGTGTCGAAACACATCAGTCTTAATGATGAACTCCGACGTACTCGCTTATATCACAGAAAGCAAAAAAGCCGATAACATCAAGGATTCTACAGGTTGGTACTCGTTACAGAAAGACGAGAAAACACCGATAAGCAAACGTCCTGACGATTTTAAGGATTTAAAAATCACAGTGTTCGCTCCTACAGATTCCAAAACCAATATCGTATTACGAGACCAAAATGGCAAAACAGATGATACCGGTTTAACAGCAGATAACAGCGAAGATATGTATGCGGTAGGTGTTTATAATTACACATTACCAGGTCAGTTCTTCATAGATAATTATCCTGAAGGAACGAATAAGGACATATATTTAAGAGCTGAGAACACGTATAATGGAGAAACTTCAAACATATCTCTTGCATGGATAAGGATAGATGCACTTGCTCCATCATGTAAATTACCGAGTGATCTGAAAAAAGGAGCGGCATTTATCAAGAATTCTAAGACATATACCATTACCGATATCAGTGAATCTCTTAATCCTGACGAGTGTAAAGTTTATGACAATGGAGTACTCATGACCGATTTCACTTATTCTGATGCGGATAAATCATTATCATACACATTAGATAAGGGAAGACATAATCTGAGTTTTGTTTTAGTTGATGAAGCGGGAAATCTTTATACAGTACAGGAAGTATCTTTCATTCAAGTAGGACTTCTCTATTGTCTGTGGTTTAGAATCCTATTGGGCTTCATTATCGCTGCACTCGTAGGAGTCAGCATATGGCTGTTCAAAAAGAAAAAATCACACACTTAATTGTCGAACACCCACGAAACACCAAAATCAAGCACCACACCCTCTTGTATTAAGCAAGAGGGTGTGAATATGAAATGGAGGAAATAAAATGTACACACCCAATCCTATAAACACAGATGATATCACACTCTCGGAGGACTTATTAGCTCTTACAGAGCAGATTGCAACAAATGTCCACGATGTGTGGGTGCCCCCTTCCCGGTAAAATAGACACGAAAAAGCACACAAAAGTCGAATGAATCACCGGATTGCTCCGGTATGCTCATGCGACATTTTGCCGATTCAACTGTCGGGCATACTCCATCGGGGATAACCAGTCAATGGAAGAATGAGGACGCACTGGATTGTAAAAGCCCTCAATGTATCGAAAAATTGAATTTTGCGCCTGCCGACGGGTTGCGTAGCTGGTCAGATATACCAATTCACACTTGAGGCAGCTGAAGAAATTTTCCGCCACCGCATTGTCGTGGGGCTCGCCCTTCCGGGACATACTCTGCACAAAGCCCAGTTTTTCGAGCTTTTCCCGGTACGCCGCTGCCGCATACTGCACGCCCCGATCCGAATGAAACATCAGCCCTGGCGCCGGATGCTCCCGTTTTACAGCCATGCGGAGTGCCGCCAGGGTCAGCGCCGTATCGATGCGGTTGGAAAATGCATAGCCCACCACTTTCTTGGTGCAAAGGTCTTTTACGATCGCCAGATACAGCCATCCTTGCCCGGTTGGAATGTATGTAATATCACCAACCCAGACAGTATTTGGCTTAGAAACCTGAAAATTCCGGTTCAAAAGATTCGGTGCAACAGGGTGGGAATGCCTGGAGTTTGTGGTGCGCTTGTATGCGAATTTGCGTGCGGACTGGATGTGCAGCTGCCGCATCAGCCGGTAGATCCGCTTTCTGGAGCAGACCATTTTCCTCCGGATCATGTGAAACAGGGTGTCCAGCCCGGAGGCTGGCTGTTGCTGATGCAGGGTAATAAGTTGACGAGACAGTCGCTGATCCTGCTGTTTTCTGGGGCTGATGCCCCGATGAAGCCAGGCGTAGTAGCCGCTGCGGGAGATTTCCAGAAGTCGGCATAGCTGATCCACAGAGACTCCCGCAGATGCAGACTGGATGAATCTGTATTTGTCCTCTATGGTCTGGAAAGTATGCCGACGGATTTTTTTAGGATCTCGATGACCTCGTCTTTCTGCGCCAGCTGCTTGCGCAGTGCTCTGTTTTCCGCCTCCAGATCCCGCTGACGGCGTTCCAGGCGGTTCTGCCGCTCGGTTTCCTTTGGCTGGATGCCGGACGCCTTAAGCCAGTTCCGGATGGTATCCGTACAGACGCCCAGTTCTTCCGCCATCTCCCGCATGGGGCGACCTTCCTCGGTCACCAGCCGGATGGCACCTTCCTTGAATGCCGCATCATAGCGTGGCGGCGCTTCATGTTTTCGTTCTTTCATTCCAAACCCTCCGTTTTCTTTCTATTTTATCACATTCTTTTTTGTCTATCAAATCGGGTATGGGGGCAGTGGGCGGCTGGACGTATTAAAGAGGGCTGGATTTATGGAGAGATTAAAAATACCGAAGAGAAAACCACGCCTTGCCTTGTACCGTATGATGAGCTACCAGAATCTGAAAAAGAGTACGATCGTAATACTGCGATAGAAACGCTCAAGCTGATTATCAAGTTGGGATATAAGATTACCCGAAAAGATATGGGTACTTAATTTCCTGGAGTATATGATAAAGAAAAGTCAACCGTAAATTAAATTTATGGTTGACTTTTAGGTTATTCAATTCCTTGCTTTTTGCTTCTGCCCTTAGCCTTGTCCTTCGGAGCTTTCGGCTTTTTTGCAAGTCTTGCGGCATCACGCTTCATCTTCGCTCGCTCAAAATAGCAAGTCTTTTCACGTTTCGGAGCATTCTTCTTTGCTTCGATAGCAACCTGATTCAGCTCATCGGTAAGGACTTTCAGCCTTTCCTCCTTGCTGTCAAGCTCATCCTGCTGAGGAAACGGCTCTGCTACGATCTTCTGAGCTTCTGCGTGGTCAAGCCGTAGCTTGGCAAGGTTCTCCTGAGTACGCTCGATTTTGCCGTCAATATTGTAGAGGGCAGCTTCAAGACGGTTCAGGTTGTGGGCAAAGCTCTCAATCAGCTTCGTGGTATGTGATGCGGCACCTTTCAGGCAAGCGGACATACCGCCGCCCATCATGTTGCTGTTTACCGTCACACTCAGGTCAAAGCCCTGGAATGAGCCGACTTTCACAGGTGTATCGGCATACTTGATAGCCAGTACCGCATCTTCCAAAGCCTTAGCCGCTTCTTTTCGGTCGGTGTACTCAGTCTCACCAATGATGATCTTGAATACGGGCAGTTTACGCTCAGGATCAATCGGGAGCTTGCGGAGTGCTTCACGGTCAGTATGTAGGTCATCGAGGATAGCAGTAAGTCTCTGTTCCAGTTCGGGGAACTTAGCGATTCTATCCTCCATTTCAAATACCGTGTTTCTATGCTCCGCAGCGAGTACCCTCAGCTCCTTCACATCGTTTTCAAGCATCAGCTTTTCCTTGATACGCTCATCGCCAGTACAGAGCGCCTTGATTTCCGAGTAAGTAAGTGCCTGCTGGTCCACATCTTCACACTTTCTTGCCGGAGTCTTGCTCGTCATGATCTGACTGATAAACCTCTGCTTGTTCTCCAAAGTCTGGTAGCTGTACGCATCGAACGTGCCTTTTGTGACATAGCGGAAGATCTGAACATTCTTGTTCTCATTGCCCTGACGGATAATTCTTCCGGCGCGCTGCTCAAGGTCAGCCGGTCTCCACGGAATATCGAGGTCATGGACGGCAATAAGCCTTTTCTGTACGTTAGTGCCTGTACCCATCTTGGCGGTTGAACCGAGCAGTACACTGATTTCTCCGCTGCGGACTTTATCAAAGAGGTCAGCCTTCTGCTGTTCGGTTTTCGCATCATGGATATATGCGATTTCCTCCGCAGTGATACCCTTAGCGATCAGCTTGTCACGAATATCGTCATATACACAGAAGTCGCATTCTTCTTCAAGCGACTCAACCTCAGCGATAGACTTCTTATCCTTAGCATCATCAGCATCTTCACCCTCGACCGCCGCTTCCTGAGCCTTATGCGGAACGCCCAAGTCACAGAAAATGATCTGCGTGAGCCTGTCCTCAGCCGTTTCAGCGTGGATACGGGCAACATTCTCAACACAGCGGTTAAGTTTGGTATCGGGATTATCCTCAAAGGACGGATCAATCAGACGAGGATCAAGACCGAGCTTTCTTCCGTCGCTTGTGATCTTCAACATATTGTCAATCGACGGATCAACATTGCCGGCATTGATAGCATCGGCTCTGTCGGCAAGCTCCTGAACAAGCTCCTGCTGGAAAGGAGTAGCATCAACCTGAACCACCTGATAATCACAGTCAGGCACATCAAGTTTCAGCGTATCAGCGGTACGAATGTCAGCGACCTGTTTGAACATGGACATAAGCTCAGGCAAGCCGGTGTAGTTTGCAATGCGTGTGCGCTCTTTGAAACCGTTACCCGCTGGCTTTAACTCCCAATCTGTTTTCTGTTCACCGAACACCGCAACCCAGTTGTCGAAGTGCTGTAAGCCGTGATCGCTCAGGAAGTCATATTCAAGGTAACGCATCATGGTGTGCAGCTCGGTAATGGAATTGCTCAGAGGTGTGCCAGTTGCAAAGATAACGCCCTTGCCGCCTGTCTTTTCATCGAGGTATCTGCATTTGAGGAAAAGATCAAGTGCTTTCTGAGAAGCCGAGTTGGAAATTCCGGCTACATTCTGCAATTTTGTGGCGACAAAGAGGTTCTTGAACTCGTGGGCTTCATCGACGAACAGACGGTCGATACCGAGCTGTTCAAAGGTCAGAGTATCGTCCTGACTTGCTTTTTGTAGCTTGTCAAGCTGCTTTTGCAGGCTCTTACGAGTACGCTCCATAGCCTTAATCTGGAACTTAGAGCCTTCGCTCTTTTTAAGCTCCTCGATACCACGCAGAATATCGTCGATTTGGCTCTGAATGGTCGTTACCTGTCTCTCCTTAGAAACAGGAATTTTGCCGAGCTGAGAATGACCGATGATAACTGCATCATAGTTGCCAGTAGCGATTTTTGCAAAGAGCTGCTGGCGATTTTCCTTCTTGAAGTCCTTTTTGGTTGCAACAAGAATGTTAGCACCTGGGTAGAGCTTCTGAAAATCGTCACCGATCTGCTCTGTCAGGTGATTCGGCACAGCAAATAGGCTCTTGGTACAAAGACCTAACCGCTTGCTTTCCATTGCTGTTGCAATCATTTCATAGGTTTTGCCCGCGCCGACGCAGTGAGCGAATAATGTGTTACCGCCAAACATAGCGTGTGCGATAGCGTTTTTCTGATGATCGTGCAGGTGAATGTCCGCTGTCATCATCGGGAAAGAAAGTGCCGAACCGTCAAACTCACGGGGACGGATACTGTTGAACAGCTCATTGTAACGCTCCACAATAGCTTCACGGCGGACGGGATCTTTGAAGATCCACTCCTTGAAAGCCTTGCGAATATCGTCAGCTTTACGCTGTACCACACGGGTAGCATCAATATCTACCACACGCTTTTCCTTTGTATCGCCCAATCCGTCCGGAACCTCAATAGTCTTGTAGACCTTCGGCTCTTGCAGATTCAGCAAATGCTCAAAAATATCGTAGGCGTTCATCTTATGAGAGCCGTACTTCTGAGTCGCAAGCACCGACCTGTCGGAAGATTTGTTGCTTACATGGAAAGAGTTAGCGTGGACGGAGTATTCTACCCCTACGATAGCAGACTTGTTCCACCTTGCAGACGGACTGTCACTCCGCTGATACGCCGGAGTCTGCAACAGCTCATACATGAACTGCTCGTAATACTTCGGATCAAGCCAAGCGGCACCGAGCTTAATGTCAATATCTCCGGCTTTCAGCGGTTCAGGCATAGCCTGTTTCAACGCAGACACGTTTATATTGAAATCGGGATCGTACTCAGCGATCTCCTCAGCTTCACGGAGCTTTTTGCGAATATCGCCTGACAAGTATTCACTTGCAGTCTGATACTCGTTCTCCGTATGGGGAATCTTGAAAATCTCGCCCGTAAGGTCGTGCTTCAGCTCGTCCTCGGTCATACCCGTGAGCTTTCCCATGTACTCAAAGTCCACTCTTGCTTTCTCCGCAATTGAAAGCGTGAGAGCTTCAAGTGCGGTATCAACGTGTTCCACAGCCTTCGGCGGTACGATAGTCCGCTTTGTGAAAATATCGGACTTTTCAAGGAGCTTAGTCTTATCATAGCTCTTTTCCAGTCCTGCCACAAGGTTATACGAAACATCTTCCGCAAAGTAACGCTTGTTGGTCTGCGAGTGGATAAGCCCGAACTTCTTGTAAAAATCGTCATAAGCTGTATTCAGCTTTGCCTGCAAATCCTTGATAACGCTGTCAGGCTTGTCAAGCTCCATCGCTTCAATAAGCTCTCTCGTCAGATCACGCAATTCAATAAAAGCAGTAAAACGCTTGTGCTGTGCAGTACCCTTATCGAAACGGAACTCACAGGCAGCGTTATTCTTTTTGAAGAACACCTGATCGTCAGAAAGGAAAAAGCTGTAATTACGCAGTTTAGAGGGAATCTGCACCTGAACACCGTCGGCAGTCTTAGCGTAAACATCTCTGCCGCGCTCATGACTGATCTCCGCAGAGAGCTTGCCAACAGCTTCATGGAGTGCTGTTTTCAGGTCGAAGCCGTCCTCTGCGACAACCATAGTTCCGCTGCCGTAGAGCTTGTTGCCCTCGACCACCGTGCCAAGCACCATATCAGGGTGCTGTTCAAAGTATTTGTTGATCGGCAGTCCGTCTTCAGTCTGCCCGATATGTACCCAATCAGGAATATCGGACATTTCGGCAAGCGACTTGCCCTGATGCTTTTTCAGGAAGATAATATCCGTGGTGACTTCCGTGCCTGCATTGTCCTTGAAAGCTCCGTTCTTACCGCCCGGAAGTCTGATCGCGCCGATGAAGTCAGCCTTGTCAGCCAACATCTGGCGAGTGCTTTCATCACGCTTGTCAAGTGTGCCTGCCGAGGTCACGAATGCCATGATACCACCGTTTTTCAGCTTGTCGAGAGCTTCCGCAAAGAAGAAATCGTGCAGTTTCGTGGTATCGTGAACGGTATCACGGAAACCAAGCTCACCGAACGGCACATTGCCGACAGCCACATCAAAGCTGCCATTCTGAAAACGGTTCTGCTCAAAACCCTGAATTGCAATATCCGCATCAGGATAGAGAGCCTGAGCAATTCTGCCGGACAGCGAGTCGATCTCCACGCCGTAGAGCTGAGAGTGTGTCTGCATATCTTCGGGCATACGACCGAAAAAGTTTCCGATACCCATTGCAGGCTCTAAGACATTACCGCCGTCAAAGCCGAATTTACCAAGAGCTTCGTAGATTCCGTCAATAACGGTCGGGCTGGTATAAAACGCATCATTGACCGTTGAACGAGCCTGAGCGTACTCCTGCGGAGTAAGCAGCTCAGAAAGCTCCTTATATTCTGCGGCCCACTTCGGATCGTCCTTATCAAAAGCCTTAGCCAAAGCACCCCAGCCGACATATTTCGACAGGGTTTCCTTTTCCTCAGCAGTCGCAGGACGCTTCTCACGTTCAAGTGTTTTCAGCGTTTTGATAGCATCAACATTGGCACGGAACTTTGTCTTAGCACCGCCGTCACCGAGGTTATCATCGGTGATCGTGAAGTTTTCGCCCTTATCGGGTGCAGTTACTTCCTGCACAGGAGCATCGACCGCAGGCGGAATAATCTTGTATTCACCGCTGCGTATAAACTCATCAGCGAGGAAGGTCACACGGGACGTAAGTCTCGGAGCATCTTCAAGTGCCGTGTCTGCAAGCGTAATGAATCCGCCCATATCAAGACTTTCGACCTTATACTCCTTGCCCTTGTATTCAAGATGATCACCAACAGACAGCACGGGTGCAGTCGTTTTGGGTACAATTTCCGGCTCTTTCTCAGCCTGAACTGTCTGCTCACGCTCCAAGCTGTCAACGAAATGAAAGCTCATGAGCATATCGCCGTTGTCAAGCCGAGAAGTCAGCTCACCGCCGTTAAACGTCCAGTTCTTCGCACGGTCAAACTCCATGTGGAGGTCTTTGCCCGTAGGTTCTCCGTTTTCATCGAGCTTTCGGGAAGTAAAATCAACCGTAGTAACGCCTGTGACCACTCTGCGCTCTCCGATACACTCAGGACGGAGGTGGTCAGTGATCTCAAACATCATACCCGGCTGGATAGCCTTTTTGAACTGAGACAGGTTCTTGACCGTAGGAATTTCAGGCTTATCGGGTGTTACCTCAGTCTTTTCAGGCTCAGGCTTCACGGGTGCAGACTGCTCCTTTTTAGGTTCAGCCCTGCCGATATACTCATACATACCGCTGTTCAGGAGCTTATCATAGGAGATATTCTCCGTCACAGCAAAACCGCCGCTTTCTCTTGTGATAGTGCAATCGTCCGTATAGAACGGTAACGCACCTGTCAGCGAAATAACCTCAGAAACCTCGCCACTAATCTTGTGACGAAATCGGTCACCGACTTCGACCTTATGGGGTTCAGCCTGTTCTGCTTTGAGTGCAGCCCTTTCTTCTTTTTGTTCAGCCGAGAGATAAGTATCATCCCTGAGCCGTGATTCTGTCATTGTTGCGACATTGTACCATGAATGACGGAACTTTTCGCCGTTCTCAAAGCTGAAAGTAATACCCTGAGAATTGTAGTCCACAAGGGAGATATTGCCTTCACCGCTGTGACCGCCTGTTCCATACTCCTTTTTCAAGAAATCGGCAAGCTGCTGGATAGTCGGGTGCTGTTCCTCATAGAAGTCCTGCACACGGAGCTTGCCGTGAACAAAGCCCGTACCGCGGTCGATTTCAGCGGCTAAGGCTTCATAGACCTGAACGCCGTCCACCACCGGACCTTTCGCAAATTCGGTCTTCGGCTTTTCCTTTGCAGGCTTAGAAAATGTAAGCGGTTCAGGATCACCGAACAAGGAGAGCTGTTCGCCCTGAGCTTCGGGCATTTCCCAAAACGGAACATCGGAGTTTTCGTTCTTCTGAATTTCATCAATGACTGCTGCATCTGTAAAGAGAGGACGATCAATATCCTCAGTCTCCGCAATAGGTGTCTCCACCGCAGGAGCATCATCGACCGCCATAAGACCAAGCTCATAGGCTGCGCCGTCGATCTCTGCCTTATGATTTTCATAGGTGTCGATAGAGATAATGCCCTCGGCATTGTCAATGATAACAGTCGCACCGAGGGAAAGTGCCTTATCCTTGATCTCGTTAAGGCTTTCGGCATCGCCCTTGTATTTCAGAGTGACCGCAGAAACATCATCAGCAGGAAAAGAAACTTCTGCAACATCGGCGGCATCGCTCATAAGGTCAACCGTCTGTTCGTTCTTTCCGGTATGACGCTCGATCACTTCATCGGGAACGGAAATGAGGTCAGAGAAATCAAGTCCAGTCAGACCGTTCTCGATCATATCCTCAATGCTGTCATACTGCTCCGTATTGTAAACTTCGCCGTCAAACTCGTAGGTGATCTTGAAGTCCACAAGGTCAGCCGTCACCTGAATAGGCAGCTCATCGTCGGTCAGAGTGGTAAACACCAGACCGACATTGTGCAGATCATCAAAATCAGCACTCTCACGGTACTCTGCTTCGCAGAAGTCGTTAATTAAGAACTTTGCCTTATCAAGCGGAGTCTCAAAAGTACGCTGAAAGTCCATGATCTCCACAGGTTTGTCGGGATTATGTTCAAGCATCGCAGTACGCAGGAGCGCCGGAAATGTAGTCAGCTCACGGTACGGCTCGATCTCCATTTTATCGCTACGGTTATAGATACCGCAGACGGGATCACCGTCATAAAACAGCTCACCGACTTTATCGCCGTCAGCGATAGCAAGTTTCCATGTGCCGCGCTCTGTCTCCGCAGATTCGCAGTCAGTGCCGAAGAACTTATCAACGACCTGCTGTAAAGTCTGGAGCTTTTCAGGCTCACGCTTCGGAGGATTCAGCTCAAAAGCCTGTTCGATCAGGACGGAATATCCTGCATCACTGAGCTTTTTGGAGTATTCGTCTTTATCCTCAGCCGGAAATCCGACCATAGGCTGCCCGTTTTTTGAGTGCATTTGCAGTCCGAGGACTTCCACACCGATCTCAGCATTTTTGCCGTGCATCTCGTAAAAATCGCCTGCCTTGCGGAGCGATACCGGACCTTTATCTTCGGGTTCAGCCTTTTCAGCCTGCTGTCCGCCTTTGCTGATGATCTCAAAGCCCTTTTCCTCCATATCTTGCTGCCAGCCGTCGTAGGCAAGTACATCAGAAGTGCCGAGCAGAATACCGCCATAATCGGGAGCGTCAAGGTCTTTCAGCGAAATACTCTTATCGCTGATCTTCTCGACCTCACGGCGAGCGCCGTCATACATGATAATATCACCAACAGCGAGATCGGATACTTTGGCTGTTTCGGACTTTTCCTGCACAAGCTCCTTCTCCTTGAAAAACTCAGGCATTTCCGTAAAACCGAAACTGTCACAGAAATATGCTGTATCCTTGCCGTCAGCGGAAATGACGATAACATCAGAAACAGAAAGAGAGTGTCCGAAGAAATCATCGGGACGGTCATTATTAAACTGAGTGAAAAGTGCTTCAAGCGTAGCATTGCCCCTGAACTCTCCGACCTCACCCTCATACATAAGCTCATAATCGTCCTTGTTGAGCTGTACACCGTCCTTTTTGAGTTGTTCCATACCCTCAAAGCGAATGCCGTGATACTTCTCACCACCGGGAAGCTGATAGATTTTGAAAGTCCCTTGTGCCTTTTCCACATTATCGTAGGTGCGGATCGGGTGCTGCGCCTTGAAATCGTCGAAAATACGCTGTTCCTCAGCAGTCAGCTCAGAGTGTGCTTCAAGGAAAGGAACGAAAATGTCAAGCATTCTCTGCGCCCTCTCCTTATACTCCGGCTGATTGAACGGGTGCTGCGTATAACCGAGGATACCCTCATTGTATGTGCGGATATGGTCGATCAGCGAACCGCCGCCCGTACCCTTGCCGTCGCCAATATCAAAGCGGCCGTCATAGTTGAACTCCTCACCGCCGATGACAGCAGTAATGCTGAAATCAGTCTTTTTGTACCAGCCTGCTTTCAGATCAGGGATAGTACGCTCTGAATGCTGCTTCTCATCAAGGTATTCAAGGACAGCATTGCCGAGGGCAAAACTGCAATCAGGGTGTGCAAGGGCAAAATCGTGAACGATGTCGCTTTCGCTAACCCATTCATCGCCCTTATCCTTACCGAAATGGAAAGAGAGGCTATCCGGCTGTTTTTCGGGTGTTTCTGCATCAAAGCTCACATGATACTTTTCCTTTGCGATGATAGCAAAAGCCTTTTCGGTCAGTGCTTCATCACCGAGAATATCATGGAGAGCCTTCTTGATACGGTTGAGCTTCGGGATATTATCGCCGTTCTCCCAACCGTGCAGAGCCGCACCGTCAAATGCAGTCAGAAGGTCAGCGATCTTTTCATCGGACATATCGGGAATCGCATCGAGCATATCGTCACGCACCCACCATAAAGCGAGATCGTCAAATTCCTCATGGATACGGTCTATGAAAGCCTGGCCGATCTCCTCAAAGGAAACAAAACGCTCCATACCGCCGAAACTGCAATTATATCCGTCCTCAGTCCTCTCTAAATGCAGGGAATGACGGAGGTTCTCAGCATAGTAGTACACTCTGTCCGAAATCTTGCCGTCCTCAAAGACAAACTCAATGTCAGAAGCAGTACCGCCCTCTAACAGTCCGAGGGCAAGCTCACGGCGAATATCCTCACCATAATGGAAACGCTGGGCAAGGTCATAGAACGCAGGCTCACTCAGATGATAGCCGAAAGCCGCCTTGTCGCTGGGCTTATGCTTTTCAAGATACCCACGCTCAAACATCGGATACGCCATATCCTCCCACTCATCGGAGGAAAGAGTACGCACTGCAAGGAACTTTGCAAGGTCAGCCTGCGGAAACAGCACTTCTTCCTCAGTAGGAACTCTGTTTGCGTTCTCACGGTTGATAACTGCCTGCTTATGGGCAGTCAGAAAGTCAGCAACATCGGATTCCTGCAAAGCATTGTGCAGAATCTCGTCATAAGCCTGAATATCCTCAGCGGTGAAACTCTCGTCAATGCTGTCAATCTGTCCTCTTGTCACATCACCCACGAACATAGCAGTAATAGCGGCCCTCTGTTCATCGGAGAAATCGTGCTGAGAGAAAAAGTCGGAAAGCTCGATACTGCGATCAAAACTGGACTTTGCTTCAAGCATATCGGTGAGCTTGCTGTTTTCGCCGTATCTCTCTGCAGGAGCTTGTGCCAAGTATGCCTGAACAAGAGACAGCATTTCACCGAACTGTGCTTCATCGTATCTGCGGTCAAAGAAATCAGCAAGATCAAGCTGCATATCCTCAACAGCAAGACGATGAACTACGGGCGAAAGTGCGATATTCTGCTCCATAGAAAGACCGAGGTCAGTCATTTTGCGGAGCATATTTGTCTCACGGACAGCGTTCTCCAAAGCTCTGTGAAATGCAGGAGCGTTCTCCTTATCGACCGCAAAAGCAACCTTACCGTCACGGACAACAGCATGATAGCTCACACTTGTTTCAAGGAAAGGCTTGACCTCTCCGAACTGATCAGGTGTGAGCTTGCTCATATAGTAATGGGTATCACGGTTTGCACGATAGTCACGATTGCCGACTTCCTGCGCCTTATCGGGACTTGCGAACTGCTTACGCATATTCACGACTTCGTCCCTGATGTTGCGGACAGCAAAGAGGTCAGCGTGAGAAACCGTCAGCGTACCCTTGCCGGACGGATAGACTCTGCCCGAAAACTGCATACCACGGGCTTTCATGATCTCAGCCATTTTCAGCACAAGGTCACGGTCAGCGGAAAGGTACTCTTTCTGCGGAATATAACGATACTCCGCTGAACCGAAGATGTTTTTTTCGGGCGGAGAATAAGGTCTGTTGGATTTGGTGGGAACAAGGTCGGGAGTGCCTGCGATACGCTTGAACCACTCTATATCTTTATCATTGATCGCCATAATGACGGAATTATCACGGGCATAGGCATAGTAATTGATGCCCGAATTATCAAGCTGTTTCTGCAATCTTGCAAAATCCGCAGCCTGGATCGTCACAAGGTTTTTGTCTCTGTTATCTGTTGCCTTGTTCCACATTTCGTTGCCGTAATACTGCATATTCGTTTGCTGAACCTCCTTTTTTTCAGTCTCATGTTCTACTTGTTTTGGGATACAACGAAGCATATCATTCCAGTCTTTATATGTATCGGGAGTGATAACACGCTTCATGTCTGGATACTGCTCCTGCAAACGCTGGGCAAATTCATTGCCTGCGGTATCATTGTCGGAGCAAAGGAAAACATTCTCAGGCGGGATATTATGACGGAGCATCGTGTCAAGAACGATATTCGGCTTCACGCCCATCATGGAAACAAGCCTGCAATCCGTCATTTCCTTATCGTGCATTTGCAGATAGGAGAGCATATCTATTGCACTCTCAAAGAAAAAAGCCTTTTCGCCCGTGCCGCGGACAACCTCAAAGCCGTGCCCATCGGCTGAATGTTCGGCAATACCCTTGAATCGGTGTTCTGTCGAAGTACCGACCTTTTCAGCACCGATGACCTTGCCGTTATCGTCATAATATTTGAAAAGCACATTGCCTGTCTTTTCTTCCTGAGATACTACGCCCTGTCTCACAAGTGAAGCCACAAGGTCATAGTCAAGCCCTCTGGTCTTGCAGAGATACGCAAATACACGCCTGCAATTATCAGCTTCGGCAAGGGAAAGCTCCCTTGCCGTTACTGTTTTCGGCTTCTGTTCGTAGGTGCGGGACGGAGTATATGTCAGGTCATAGTGTTCACCGTTGAGGGCTTCAACGGCTTCTACAAAGGACATTCCCATAAACTCACGGAGAAATCCGATATTGTCACCGCCTTCACCTGTGCTGAACCGATGCCACACACCACGTTCGCCCGGACCGTTATCCTTGATGTGCAGACTGTCGTGTTCCTTCCATACATACTCCTTGCCGACCTTTTTCAGATCAAAGCCGTGAGACATGAGGAACTGCGGAAGATTGACGTATGCCGCCCTTTCTTTCTGTTCGTCTGTTATTCTCATTTATTCAAGTCCCTGATTATTTCTCTTTTTGGGTGTCTGCTGTTTCTGCTGCGGATTCTTCTGCTGTCCGCGCCCGCTGATACGCTGAACGTCCTTCTGCATTCGTCCACGGGAAAAGAAAGCTCTCTGCGAATCCTTCTTTGCGACCGTGACCGCAGACTTTGCACCGCCGAATACCGCAGAATGTTCTACGCCCTTAGCGGTCAGCTCTGCGGACTTCTTACGAGCCTGCCCCTCGTCCATTCGCTGGGTGAAACGCTCCTGTTTCGGGAGAGCCTTGAAAAAGTCGGAATTTACAAACTCCACGGCTCTTTCACCCTTGACAGCACTTTCGATCTGCTTATATGCCGGAGCGTTTGCCTTTGAAACTGTGACCGCTACCGTGTCATTTTTGCGGACAACCGCAGAATACGGAATATTTGCCTTTTGCAGCTCTGCCACAATCTTTCGTGCCGTGCCGATAGGCTCTACACGGGTATGCTTATCTTCCTTGCCGAGCGAAGCATAGTATTCGGGATTGATCGTCTGATACTTGCCCTTTTCGCCTTTACCGCCGTTCTCCTGCGCCGCTTCTGTTCTTGCGATCTTGCCGATAGCGGCATACATAATATCGTTGAGGGCAGGAACATCTTTCTTTGAAACGGTAATGCCGACCTTATCCTCGCCCTTAGTGGCAGCGGAATAGTCAATGCCTGCCGCCGTAAGAGCTGTCATGACTTCGACCGCCTGAATATCCGTCATTGTCTCCACATGGCGGTCATTGCGGGGAAGCTCCTTGTAGTAATCGGGATTCACCTTGAAACCGCCGTCATCGGTCAGAACTGCATCGCCGTTTTCGAGCATAGCTGTCAGCCAGCTATCGACCTCGACTTCATCAGCCATATCCAGTATTTCAAGCTGTTTCTTCATGTTTACAAGCTCATCGGCGGCATTGTCCCTCATTTCCTGCGGTACAAACGGGTTCTCCGCAATGCTCTCCATATTCTTGATAGCTTCACGAAGCTCCGCCCTTGCCTTATCAATATCTTCCTTGCTGCCGTTATTGATAAGACCGTCGATCATGTTGTAATCATCTTCAAGCTGCATTTCTACACCCGCAAGGGGCTGAATACCGAGCTGATCGGCAAGTGCGGCGACCTGCGACCTGTCGAGCGTTTCCACTTCCTGTGCCGCCTGCACAGCCCCCTCAGCAAGTGTGGGCATATCCATTGTGCCGTCCTGCACCATTTGTCCGAGTTTGTCGCCGGTCAGCTTCATGGACGCATCAAGCTGATCGTTAGTTTGCTCTGCATAGTGCGTTTCGGGACGGGCGAGCTTCATGATCTTATCGTCAAGTGCCGTGATACGCTCATTCACGCTTTTAAGCTGTTCGGAGAGCTTATACTTGTCCACCACGCTTGTGGCAGGATCATTGTATGTAGTGAGGATCTCCTGCTTTTTGGCTTCAAGAGAAGCCTTCTTATCGCTCAGACAATCGACCGTTGCACCGTTCAGCCGTGTCATAGCATCGGCAAAGGCTTCACGGCGTTCCTTATTGAAGCCGATAGAAAAGCTCTTGATCGTATCATTGAGAGCAACCACACGGTTCAGCTTGTGTTCAATACGGTCACGCTTGGCAGTCATGGTGTCGATCTTCTTCCAACCCTGTTCGACCTTCTGTTCACGCTTCGGGATCTTCTGCTCACGGATAGCGGATATACGCTGTTCGTTGATCTCAATGATCTTGCGGATACCCGGCAGATTGCCGACTGTCGCTTTGAGCATACGGTTCGTATCTTCGAGCTTGTCAGCCTTAGCAGACAGAGCTTCGATCTTCGCCTTGTTGCGGTCAATCTTGTCCGTCTGATTAGCGATCTTTTCATCAAGGGAGTCGATACGCCCCTGATGAAACTCCGCCTTAGCGTTCAGAAAAGGAAGAAGTTTTCCCGACTTCTGAGCGCCTGTTTCGTCCTGCTGATGTTCCTGCGCCTGAGCCTGTTTTCTGCGGAGTTCTTCCTCCGCATCGACCGCAGGCTGTTCGGCGGTACGCTTTTCATCATTATCCTGTACGGGCATAGGCTACCTCACTTTCTGCGCTTCACGATGATGATGACTGCTGCGGTCACTGCCGTAACAACGGCACTTCCGATGATGATAAACTTCTTCATGGTCTGTACTTCCTTTCTCTTTCTTCGGTCTGAATGATACGCTCCTGTTCGTCACGCTGTCTGCGTCGGGCGATCTCAGACAAATGTTTGTGGGCTTCTCTGGTAAAATGGTCATTGGCATGACGGCGCTGATAAGCATTGTAAAGCTCATCAAATGTAGGAACTGTATCCGCCGTCTGCACTGGTTCGGTAGGAGCTTTCTCCTGTTCCTTTCTGCGCTCATACTCCTGAATATCCGATACAGTCCTGCCGTTCAGCGTATGGATACGTTCAAGCTCACGCTGAAGCGTGACCTTATCGCAGAACCAAAAATTGACGTAGGTCTTGCAGAGTGCAAGCTGAATCTCATCGGGACGGGACTGCAATGTGCCTATCGTGGTATTCAGCACCTCGGCAACCTCTCCCAACAGCCGATAGTAGCCGTCAGGCTCACCGTAAACTTGCAGCTCACGGAGCAATGCTTCATAGTCTCCCGATGAAACCTTTGCGATGATTTCCTCAACTTCTTCTTTGTAGCTGCCGTCATAGGTAAGCACTATTTCGCTGTCACCGAATCGTGCTGAAAAAGGAATACCGCTTTTATCGAGGGCAATAACAATGTCAGATGCTTTAGTAGTCTCAAATCTTGCAAACTCCTTGTTGCTTATAGTGCCTACATCGACACCGCTGATATACGGAAACTCTGTCATGTGGAGATCATCTCCCTGATGTTGTCGATCAGCTCGGTATTGGTGCTGTCGGGATCGTACTCCATAGCGTATGCACCACAGATATTCTCTTGAATGCGGTGAGGGAGCGACCTCAGCTCACGAACGGGAGTGCCGATCAGCTTTGCAACCTTGTCTAAGTCAGCGACCGCAAGAGCCTTGTTCACAAGGTCGTAGAAACGGGCTGTCTGTGAGCTGTCCATCATGAACTCATAGACGATAGTCTGCTGTGTCTCATAGTCAAGGCTGCGGAGTGTTGCAAGTGTGATGCCCGTGGACTTGGCGACCTCTGCAAGCTCAATGTAGATAGAACCTTTCTGCCACAGGTTATCGAGGGCTTCAAATATAGCCTTTTTGTCTTCGTCGTTCTTAACGGCGACCTGTTCAAAAACCGCAGTCATGCTGTTTTTGATCTCATCGTCCATAGCGGTAATGCTGTCCTCGGAGACACCGAGGATTTTTGCGACTTCCGCAAGCTGGTTATTGTTCATAAAGATTATCCTTTCGTATCTATTCAGTCCTGTTGTTTAATCATGCAATAAATATGCAAATGCGCTTTGAAACAAAACAGAATTGCTTATGCTCCGACTTGCATTGCAGCAATATAAGATTGTTCAGAGCAATAATAATCAAATATGAAGACGACATCTTGTTTTATTTCTTATTTTAACAACAGGACTGAATAGTTACATCCTTTCTGCTTTAAGCCAAATAATTGACTTTTCGGCGGTAGTTTGTTATAATGTAAGAAGAAGTTGTCGGGATTACAGCCCGATAATTCTTAAATATCGGTTATTTGCTACTGTATAATTAAAGATTTGGAAGAAGGTAAACAGAATATGAATATTGATGTCAGAGATACAGAGATTATTATTGATAGTAAGGTCTTGGCGTTTCCGGCTTCTTTCAGCGATTTACAGGACATACTTGGAGAAGCAAGGATCGTTCCGAAAAATGATAGAGCCAACTATTATATTTTCGACAAGTTGGGCATAACTTTTTGCGATGTCGACGAGAGGTATCTTAAACGCAGAAAAGCTTTTATTGACAAAGAGCATCTGATATCTTATGTGACTTTTTTTATCGACGACACAGAACTAATGAATGAAGCAGAGATACCAGCAGAGCGTTTTAATGGAAACATCACATTTTTCGGCAGAGAATGGGACAGTCTAAAAAAATCTGATGGATCATCCCAGTATTTTTTCTGCAAAGACGGCGAATATAGATTTGCTCATATTAAGGCTATCATACGTGGAAATGATGATGAATCCAATTACACAGACGGTCGTTTTTCAAAAACACTGTATCTCACATTTGCACCTGAAAGACCAAAATCGACTGAAAACTACAATATATCTGCCCCTCAAGAGGAATGTGTGACCTTTACTAATCTCAATTTCAAACTTGCAGTAATACAGGAACTAATGTATAATATGGAGATTCTTAAACCGTATTTTGATATATATGATTATTTGAAGTTCAAGAAAAGCAAAGCAAATACTGAGACTGAAAAGAACATAAAAGCTGCAGTTGACTTTTTTAAGAACTTGCCTGTTCCGCAAAGACTTGCAAAAGAACTTACAGATATAACCATGTACGGTGGCAACGAGATTTATGGGAATATTGCTCCTTTGTGGGACGGTGAGGACGGAAGATTTGATCTCGACGAAATATCTCCCGATGAACTTAAATGTTTTCCAAATCTCAGAAAAATTAAGCTTATGTCATCAAAACCTGAAAAGATAGTTGCACTGTGCGAAGAATATAATGTTGAGGCAACTACTTAATGTCAGTGTAACAGCACAATTTATAAAATCAGTTTTTTAGTAGAGCAAAAATAAAAACATTAGACCAACGATTTCACAAAATTATCTACTTACAGCAAGGGCAACCTTGCTGTTTTTATTTACCTCTCTCCGTTTTCCACTGATAGTACATTTTGCCATTGTACGGATTCTCCACGATCTCAGGGCGGACGATAGTCTTTTTGCCCTTAGAAATGTAGCTTGTGGACTTGCCGCCAAGAAGTGTCTTGACCTGCGCATCGGAAAGCTCCACGCCATACACCTTAGCGATATTCATACCGCATTTGCCCTTGCAGTAATAGCCGAACTTGCCCCTGATTACCTCAGCACCGCATTTCGGGCATCTTCCGGCAGGCTCATGGCTGTCCGAAAGTGTAACAGACTTATCCGCCGAGCCGTATTTCCTGCACATTTCAGCCACAAACTGCTGAATGCCGGACATAAAGACCGATTCGGGCAGGCTGCCGTGTTCGATCTGCTGTAACTTCGACTCCCATTCCGCCGTCAGCTTTGCCGACTTCACTTCATCGGGAACAACAGTAATAAGCTCTCTGCCTTTATCCGTAGAACGGAGCTTTTTGCCGTCACGCTCTACATAGCCGTTCTTGACAAGTGCTTCAATAGTGGCAGCTCTTGTCGCAGGAGTACCGAGTCCCTTTTTCTCCGTGTCCTCGGCATAGTCCTCGTTGCCTGCACGTTCCATAGCGGATAACAGCGTATCTTCAGTGTAGGGCTTCGGCGGACTTGTGAAGTGTTCGCCCTTGCTTGCCTTTGCGGTAAAGTTCTGTCCCTCGGATACCGCAGGCAGAGCCTTTTCATCATTCTTCTTGTCGGACTGCTTGGCGTAGGCTTTCCAACCAATATCAAGGACAGTCCTGCCGTTTGCCGTGAACTCCGCACCATTGCAGATACCTGTCAGCTTCACAGCTTCATACTTGTGAGCCGGAGCCGTTGCACAGATCAGCTTTGTAGCAATAAGGGTGAGAATATTTTTCTCCCCTGTCGGTAGGGAGGAGGTATCTGTTGAAGCAATTTTGCTTGTGGGGATAATAGCGTGATGCCCTGAAACTTTGCTGTTATTGATAACCTTAGAAATATCGGGAGTATGGGATATAGCAAATCCGAAGATATTATCGCAGAGCCATAGCACATCAAAAGCCGTCTGCGCCATATCATCGCTGAGATACTGGCTGTCGGTACGGGGATATGTGACGAGCTTACCCTCATAAAGCGACTGCGTATAGTCAAGCGTCTGCTGCGCTGTATACCCGTAAGCCTTGTTTGCTTCTCTTTGAAGTGTGGTCAGATCATAGAGCTTCGGAGCTTTTTCGGTCTTTACTTCACGCTTTACCGAGCAGATCGTGACCGTTTTGCTATCACAGGCAGATACAAGCGTATCAGCGTTAGCTTCATCATCAATTCTTGCAGAAGAAAGAATGAAATCACCGCAGTTAAGGTCAGCGGTAAAATACTTCTGCTTGACGAAATGCTCAACATCATGGTCACGCTGAACGATCATCGCAAGCGTGGGAGTTTGCACTCTGCCGATATTCAGCTTACCGCCGTAACGGACGGAGAACAGCCGAGAGCCGTTCATGCCCACAAGCCAGTCTGCTTTCGCCCTGGCATAGCCTGCATCGAACAGGCAGTCATAAGCGGACATAGGCTTCATATTGGTGAGCGCCTTGCGGATAGCCGACTCCTCAAGAGAGGATACCCATAAACGCTTCACAGGCTTGCGGCACCGAGCCATATTATAGACATAGCGGAAGATACATTCGCCCTCACGGTCAGCATCGGTAGCACAGATGATCTCCGTCACATCACCCCTGTTCATCAGGTCTTTGATGATATTGTATTGAGCCTTTGTGCTGTCAGTGACCTTAAACAGCCACTTTTCGGGAATCATCGGTAGCTGCGAAAAGCTCCACTTCTGTTCCCAGCCGTTGCCGTAGCCATTCGGATATTTCAGTCCGACCAAGTGACCGACACACCATGACACGATATAGCCGTTTCCCTCGGTGTAGCCTTTCTGAACCTTGTCCGCACCGACCACGGAACTGATTGCACGGGAAACGGAGGGCTTTTCGCCCACGATCAAAATTGACATTATTTTCATTCCTTTCGATTTCTATTTTCCAAATTCTTGATTTTTTCGATTTTGGGAAACAGAATTGATTTACCAAATATTTTCTCCTATTTTTGTTCCTAAATTGTTGACATTTCTCCTAAATAGGAGTATAATATAGGAGAACAAAAATTTAGTAGTAGGAGAAAAACAATGCGAAAATTCGATTATTCAAAATTTGAAAATTGCTTGTGGGATAACGAAATACTCCGCTATCTCACCCAGATACATGAACACAAGGGCAGACAAGAGCTTTTTTCCCGTCAGAAGCCCGTTGAATTAGAAAAACTTACCGAAGTTGCAAAGGTTCAGTCCGTGGAATCATCTAACCGTATCGAGGGTATCATAACAACAAGCACCCGTATCGGTCAGATTGTCAAGGAGAAAACCACACCGAAGAACCGTGATGAAAAGGAGATCGCAGGATACCGTGATGTTCTGAATACCATTCACGAAAGCCACGATTATATTTCCATCACAAGCAACATCATTCTTCAGCTTCACCGTGACCTGACTAAATACTCCGAATCAGGCTTAGGCGGTACTTATAAGATCACGCAGAATTATCTGAAGGAGACTCGCCCCGACGGTTCTGAATTTATCCGCTTCACACCTGTTCCGCCCTATGAAACTGCACCTTGTATTGAAGCGATATGCGAGAATTATAAACAGGCTACCCAATCCGAGAAGATTGATCCGCTTCTCCTTATTCCTGTTTTTATCCATGATTTTCTCTGTATCCACCCGTTCAATGACGGAAACGGCAGAATGAGCCGACTTCTGACATTACTGCTTTTGTACCGAAACGGCTATGAAGTCGGAAAGTATATCAGTATCGAGAAGCATATCGAAAAAACAAAAGGTGCATATTATGACGCTCTGGAAGAAGCATCAAAGGGCTGGCATGAGGAAACTGACGATCCTACGCCATTCATCAAATATATGCTGGGCGTTGTTCTTGCCTGCTATCGTGAATTTGAGGAACGGGTGCAGATAATAGGCGAATCTACCGCCATTGAGATCAAAGGCGGCAAGCCGAAAAGCGTTGCTGTTAAAAGCAAAGCCTATGACATCGTTAAAGCAGCGGTAGACACAAAAGTCGGAAAGTTCACCAAGAAAGAAATTGCGAATATCTGCCCAAGTATCAGTGAAAAGTCGGTTGAAGCTGCTCTCAGAAAGCTCGTCGATGAGCAATACATTGAACGTCACGGAACCGGAAAGAACAGCTTTTATGCTAAAGTTTCCTCCTAAAGAGTTCGGTTCTCCTAAAAACGCCGTGCTTTTAGGAGAAAGAATTTGTTAGGAGAATAATTAGGAGTATCGTATCCAACCTACCAAGCACATTTCCCATCATGGGGAGTGTGCTTTTATTCTTCTAACAACAGCCAGTAAAAATCTTCTTTTGTGAGATTGCAGTATGTCTTTCGGCTTTTTTCTTCTTTGCGGATATACCCTGCTTTGAGAAACGCATCACAAATTTGGTCAATTTTCGTTGAGCCAGCATCAATCACATAGATCAGATCGGTCTTATAAAACGCTCCGTGGCGGAGCATCCAAATCAGCAGCGTTTCGATTTCATAACGGGAAATGCCACGAATTTTAATACTGCTCAAAGGAGCGTACTTCCTGACAGGAGGCGGTACGACTTCTTTCTTGACACACTCTTTGTTTTCCTTCTGCGGCAAAGGCTTCTCTTTTTCATGAGGTTCGTCAGGAACTTCGCACTTTTCAGCAGGAACTTCTTCGCTGATAGTATACTCTTGACCAATATCATAAGGAGTCACGGCTCCACTTGCCGGCGCAAGACACCAGTCATCAGGCTCGTCCATATTATCGTAGAACCTGTAATCGTCCTCATCATCGTCGGAGCCGATGCCGTCATCGTCCTCGTCGCCATACTTCTCACGCATACGTTCATTTACCTCGCCATTGCACTCACCGAGCTTATATGCAGCGAAGGCGATACCGCCCACAACACCGAGCTTCACGATACCCTTGATGATCTTCTTTGCGTTCATAATAAATGTTCCTCCATGATTTTAGTATTCTACGGGTTTACCGTAGTTGATTTTCTTGATACTTGTGATATTGGAACTCAGGTCAAGCCCGTTCCAGTTATAGTAGCCCCAACTGCCGCTGAAAGCTACGCAGGGTGGAAGTGAATTATCATCATAAATGAATTCTATGATACACTTGCCGTTGCCCTCACCGCCGAACCAATGATAGCGTCCCTCGCCGTCATCAGCATAGCCTTTGCTGTCGCAAATCTTGACGGTAAACTGCTGTCCTGTTTCGTTGGTGACGAGAAATCTGTCTCCGCAGTATCCGTACCATACGCCCATAGCACAGCAGTAATCGCCATACTCATCACGCATGATACCCGTTCTGGTAATAGTGTCTACGGTACTGCCTTGAATAGCGTCCCACGAAGGACTCCGTGTTAAGCCTGATTTTCGCTCGCCACAATAGCACGAATCCCAGCCTTCTTCATCGGGAAACTCATAGATCACTTCAACCGTTTCCGTCTTGCCGTCAGCACTTGAAGTTTTTACAGTGTATCCGTCCTGTTCTTCCTCAGAAAGAACAGGCTCGACCGTCACCGTGTACTCAGTACCCTCACGCAGACCTGTTATGTAACAGAGGTCATTTGATTTGAACTCAAAGTACATATTATCAGCATAGGCGTAATTATCATCATGAGCCGTGCAGCTCACATAATAGTCACGGTCAGGCTCGGAGTCCCAAGTGACTTTCAGGCATGATACGGAAATAGTCGATACATTCAGGTTATCCGCTGTCAGCTCGACCGGTTCCAGTTCTGCCAGTGTACCCGAAAACTCCATGATGAAGCCCATAACAAGGCTCAGTGCTTTCCGCTGAAATTCAGGATCAAACATCTTCATCACGCTCCTTTTCCGATCTCAGGAGCGTTTTCGTCAGAAGATACGGCACTCCGAACAGCAGACCGAGTATCGCTGTCACCGCCAGTATCACAGGCAGATGTTCCGTTAAGGCTGAGTAGTCTATCACGTTTCTTTTCCTCTTTCTCCTTTGCTTTCATCTCCTTGACGAAAGCACGGTATTTCGCTGTATATTCATAGGATTTACCGAAGATATTGACCGCCGCCTTATACAACATCGGCTCATTCTGCTCAATGATCGCAAGCTCCTCATTGATATGTTTGCTGAACGGACAGCCTACACAGCCTGTTCTCCTCAGTCCGTATTCGGTATAGCACCGAGAGTGCGTAACGCCGAACATTTCTTCATAGTCACGCTTATCGCCGTCTGTATACCAAAAGACCGGGCGGAATGTATTGCACCCCTTTGACTTGCACTCGGAAAAACAAGTCTTGAAAGCCGCCGAACGGATACCGCCCTCGGACTGTCGGATACCCGTAATATCAAGGTCAGCTTCAAGCTCCTTGACAATACGCTTTGCCGGTTTCTTTTTTGAAAACTCACAGCACTTGTTGGAGATGGGGAAATCCGGCTGATTCGCCATGATAAACTGTTTCAGATAGCGGTTGCGTTCTATGCTGAATCTGCTGATTTTCTGATAGCCGTCCTTGTCGGAATATCGCTCTCCGCACCACCATTGCAGAGCAGTCTTGCACTGAGGATATTTCTGCAACAGCACTTCAAGCGGTTCATCTTCCCACTGAAAATTGTGTTTCTGCAAACGCATCATCTGTTCCGAGACATATTTCGACAGGAAAGGAACACCATACTCACGCACACAGGTCGGAATAGGCTTATCGGGCTTCAAGCGGATAATCTCGATACCGTATTTTTGTTCAAGGAAATCGAGATGCTCCTTTGTTGCGGAGTATTCAAGCCCGGTATCTATCCAAAAATACTTGACCTTGCCGTCCTCATCGACCTTGTGGATCATGTCAAGCACAATATCGCTGTCCGAACCGCCGCTGATACTGCAAACAGGAGTATAAGACCGCATCAAAATACGCTGTGCCTTGCAAAAGGCTGTATAGATAGTGTAATTATTGTTGTCGGTACAGGTTTTCAGGAGTTCTTCATTCATCACGAAGTCCTCCCAAAATGTGGGCGATCACATCGACCGTCCAGCCGTTGCCGATACATTTGTAACGCTGCGTGTTGGATATGCCTGCGGTGTAGTTGTCGGGAAGCGTCTGCAAACGCTCTGCTTCTATGGGTGTTAGCTTGCGGATAATATAGTCACCGTCAGGGAGATCAATCTTATACAGACCTGTCTTTGCACCCTGACCACCGCCGTTTGCGGAGAGTGTGACCGATTTTCCGCGCACGGAATAAATACGCTGTCCCTGTCCGCCCTTGCCGTAATGTCCGACACGGACGGGAGTGCAGATCAGCGAATCTTTCTGAACCGTTGTCAGGCAGTTGGATTTTCCGTCCTCACGCACTTCAATATGCTGTTCGGTATTTTTACCGTCAACATACCGTCCGCGCTGGGCGGCACCCATCGGCATAGCGACTGCTGTTGTACCGCCGTTGAAGCCCGAATTTTTTATAATTGTTGCTTCACCGTACTTGTGATAGCCTGCCATGACAGTACGGGACTTGTCCGTATCCTGATATGTATTGATCGGGATAGGCTCTGCAACCATAGTCCGCTGCTTGCGTTCCAGAGTGTTATACAGCACCGCACCGTTATAGGAGGAAGTCATACAGTAGGACTTGTCCTGCCACGGCAGACCGCTTTCAAGCACATCTTTCAGCAAAATGCCCTTATCTTCGGGAAAAGAAATAAACGGGATATTCGTCCAGTAACAGCGTTTGCGGTTCTGCGCCGAAACAAGCGCGGAGTTTATCATAATAGGCTCTACGCCGAGAGCCTTGCTGATCTCGTCCTTGATGTTCTGGTGAACGGAGTAGTTGTTCTCATATAAGAAGTATCTACACCCACTTTCATGGAGGGCCCTCACATATTCCTTAAAGAGCCTGAATCCCTCGCCGTTGCAGTCAACTTCTCTGTCCTTTTTGGCGATAGACCAATAGGTACAGGGCGAACCGCCAAGAAGCAGATCATAGCCCTTGAACTTCGTAAAGTCGCCGTCATATACATTCCCGTGATGAACGATTACGGGGAAATTACGTTTTGAGACCGTGACGGCATATTTGTCAATCTCAAAGGCATCATAGCACTCCACGGGTATGCCTGCCCTCAGCAGAGCAAGCATACCGCAGGAAATGCCGTCAAATAGGCTTAAAACTTTCATTAGACAAATTCTCTCTCTTTTCTCATTGTCTCACGTTGTTCTGTTGTCGGGAACTTTGAATCCATTGGGTTCAAAGTCGGTCAGTCGTTGTAGTAATCCTCACAAAGATCGTCGTAGTTCTCCTGAAGCTCCTCAAACTCCTCGCAGAGCTTTTCATACTTCTCACGGATAACCGTGCTGTTCTGATTGACCTTCTGAGCGAGGGTTGCAGTCTCCTCAGCAATGCTGACCATTGACTTTGCACCGTCAATGAAGCCTGCAAAGTGACTGGACTTATAGCCGTTATCGAACCACTTGCGTCTGTGATTATCAACGATCTTTGAACCTGCGCCCACCGCTGCGGCAGTACCTACCGCAGCCATAATACCGATACCGATCTTATTCATCATTCTCATTCTTTTGTCCTCTCTTTCTTATTCTTCATCGTCCTGATGATCGTAGAAATTCATCTCGTCCTCATCTTCTTCGGCAATCTCAGTTTCATCGTCAAACTCAGGCTCGAACTTAGCCGCAGTCTTATTACCGCCGTTCTTTTTCTTCATCATGAAGAAGCCTGCACCGCCGACACCGATCAAAGCGAGTGCGCCGAAAACGAGCATCATACTGTTCTTGCTCATGGGGACAGGCTTTGCCTGAGCTGCCGGTTCAGATGTATCTTCGCCGTCCTCGGCAGTTTCAGCAGTCTCGCCGTCAGTTGCACTTCCGGTCACTCTGCCGTTTGCTTTTTCAGCGGCCTGATGTGCCTGTTCGGGGGTGATCTTGCTATCCTCATCATCGCCTGCATAAAGAAGGGCGTAGAGGTCATAGTCGTCCACTTTGTTCAGGAAAAATACCTGGTCTTCGGCATTTTTCGCAGAATAGTTGATAAGCACATAGAACACATGACCATCCTTCGTTGTCACAGCGATGAACTGCATTTCTTCCGTATTGTAAATGATCTGTTCCGACTTGATAAGGGTAGCGTTGCCGTCCGTATCATAATAGGGATCGCCGTCATAGTCGGTATTGACCTCCGTTGTCCCTGCCTCGGCAAGGTCGCTCATGACCTCACGGAACTTCTCCATATCATCGGCAGTTACCGTTGTAACAGAGCTATCGTCCGCAGGCTCAGAAGTCGTTGTTTCCGTAGTCTCCACAGAGCTATCATCATCGACAGCAGTAGTCTCGTCTGTTCCTTCCTCGGCAACCGTCTTTTCCGCAGCTGAAGCGGTCACACCGCCGACGCTTGCTGTTGCGAGCATAAATGCTGCAAGCATAGCGCTAAAAAATCTTGCTTTCATTTGTTTCCTCCTCGGAATTTGTATTTATCGTAATTTCGCCTTTTGCAAGAGCTTCAAGCATATCGTCCGTGATACCCTGTGAACGCAGTCGCATAAGCGTATCATGCTCTTTTGTAACGAGCGTGTTTACGTCCTTGATCTCACAGCTAAAGACCACAGCAAGCTGAGAGTGTTCAAGCACCCTTGCTTCGGACTCCAGTTTTGCAAGTTCCTCTTTGTCGGATTGCATACGCTTTCGCAGGAAGTCCTGACGCTGGTGATTTTCAGCTATTTTTTTGTCTATTCGCTCCATAGCTCCTCCTTTAGTACAGCACAAGGCGAGGATCAATATAGTCCCAACCGTAGCCGTCAGTATCTATGTAAACGTGGAAATTGACATTTCCTGCCGTTGTTTTTGCGAAGTCCTGTCCGTCATTGACCGTATCGCCCTCGGAAAAGCCGCTTAACAGCACGGCGTTTGCGATAGTGACCTCGGTATCACGCTTCGTTCCTCCCGTACCGTCATACCAATACTCCACATCGTCCTTGCGGACAGTGATCTTGTTCTCACCGGTATCGACATCGGTGATCTTACATTTGAATGGAGCTTTCAGCGTATCGCCGTTGCTGCAATAGACCTTGATACCCTGATACAGTCCGTCACTATCTTCATTCCAACCAGTCATTTCGTACCCGAACTCACGCTTTAGCGAGTAGTTACGGACAGTAGGCCCCGGAAGAAGATTGTGAAGTGTCTGATGATTGCCGTACATCGTGCCGGAGCCGTCCGTGCCCACAAGCAGGCTGTAATACTGCAAGCGTTCATCGGAATGCGACATACTGCCGAGCTTTTCAGCTATGACCTCGTCAAAGGTCTTGTTCTGCTTCACGTTGTAGTAGAGTTTGCATTCTGTTTTCCAGTATTGCTTCTGTACATATCCGTACAGTGCGGAGCAATCATCGTCACCGAGCCAAGCTCTTGCATCAGCTTCGGTAATCATGAACCACGCATCATCATCTGTCCAACCGTAGAACGAGCGGTATTGATTGTTTCCGTCATGATTGCGGAAGAAGAAGTTTCCGTCACCGTCTATCCAGTAGAACGGCGATACCGTATGTGCGCCGTCTGCAAAATAACGGTTATCAAGCACATAATAGCCTGTCAGAGCATAGCTCTTATTGGCATTCAGCACCCGGTAATTGCCGTTCAGGTAGCAGTAACCATCACCGTCAAGATACTGTCCAAGCTCTGAAGTGTAGGAAGTTGGCTTGAACTTGTATGTCCATGAACCGTTGCTTTTGCTTGCGGACTGTTCGCAGTAGTAATAACTGCCGTCCGTACTGCTTCCGCCGCCGAAATAGACATAATCGTCAAGTTCCTCCCAACGGGATTGATTGTCATACCAATACACAAACTCATATTCATCATCGAAGATTTCTTCAAGCAGATCTTCTGTATCGCCGTCGAACTCCCAATAGTAAATATCATCGTTATCAGCATCGAAATCGTAGTAATAAGCACAGAGGAATGACCACAGCTTGTAGCAGTCAAAATCATACTGCGGAGTCCAGTCATAAACCGAGGATTGTCCCCATACCCATTCATCAGGGGTATCTTCCAAGTCGCCGGTATTCGCACCGAATGCCGCAAGTCCGCTTTGCCAATCCGTAGAACTGCCGACCTTTCGTATTTTCTGGTTGAGGTTATAGGCAAGCTCCGTGTAATATTTCTCAGCTTCACTCAGGTCATAATCCTGCGCTGCATATGTGCCGAGCGTAAAACCGCTGTTGGAGGAAGTAGCTGAGAATATCATCGTCAATATCGCAAATACAAGCAATATCACAATGACAGGTATCGCCATAGTAAGAAAAAACTTCTTGACCTCAACCTCGTAGACATTCTTCACGAATTTCCAAGCCGCTTTCAGAGTCGCCGAGATCGTGTCCTTTACGCCCTTTTTCTTTGACTTCGGTTTGGGTTTCTTCTTCCGCTTCTTGTAGCTGTCATGTTTCTCTTTCAGCTTGCTTTCCTGACGGTTCAGCTTCTTGTCGGATTTGCTCTTTTTATCGCTCAGGAGATCACGCTGTTTCTCCTTCTTATGCAATCGCTGGGGCTTGCTCACTTTCTGAGCAACAGGTTCAGCGATACGCCGTTTTGCGGAGTCGATAGCATGAACAAAATCGTTGTCCTGATCTACGTTGACCGCCTTTTGCCAAGCCGATGCCTTCATTCGTCCTGCGCTGTATGTGGCTGGCTTCAATATCAGCAGTCCCGGCTTACTGAGCTTTGCGATCTTCTTCTGATTGCGGTATTCCTTGACACGGAATTTGTTTTCCGTCACGAGCTGTTTTTTCTCAAATTTCAGCTCGCGCTTTGTTTGCTTGTAGGCTTGCAGCCGGCGCTTGTTCATTGCCTTGCGGAGCTTATTTCCGTGTGCAGGCTTTACCTTTGCCCGATACTCCGCTTTCGCTTTCCGCAGATCGGCGGAATTGGCACAGAGCTTCGGACGGTTCGTTTTTGCCCGATACAGCTTGTTATCCGCCTTTTTGAGCTGTAACTTTGCCTTTTCGAGCTTGTACTGCTTCTTGGTTTTCAGGTGACTGTGAACGCCCTTGACAGCATCAGTCGCCGTCCGTCCCATGAGAAATACTCCACGGTGATAATCGTCAACCGCTTCACGGGTATATTTCTGTTTGAGTTTGCTGCGGACTTCACGCTGGGCAGTATCCGATACTTTCAGCCCTACCGTTTCTGTCGCAAGAGCCGTATCTACCGCCGTCTGCGCTACATCATGTACTGCAAAATTGACCGCACGGGCATTCGCCTTGAACAGCTTGCCCTTAAAGGTCTTAGGCTGCCATGATTTGATCGTCCTTGTGACCGAGGGAGCATCACCCGTAATACGGTATTTTGCATTTGCAAACTTGTGAATGATACCCCTGCCGCCGTGGTGCGTTTTCTCACCACGAAGGATATGGGCACGGGTATGAAAGCGACCTCTGCTGTTCTGTTCACGGCGGAAGTCTATCTGAAACTGCTTCGACCGTCTGCTGACTTTATCGAAACGCGCCTGCGCTCTGCGGAGGTTATTTTCTTTTCGTTGTAAGCTCATAAATCCTCCATTCTGCGCAGTTTATGCAAGGTCAGCGGGACGGGTTGTCATAAGGCGATACATCTGCGTATCCTGCGGAAATTTATCCGTAAACGGCAGTAACACCTTATCATAACGGATAAGTCCTTCGCCCGGACCGCTGTTCGTGACATACTTCATCTGCTCTTTGGAAATGTGCAGTTTCTCGGCAAGAATGTCCCTGTCACCGGCTGCCTGATTGAGCATATACACGAAGTCCGAGTTATCAAAGATATTCTCGACCTCCTGAGAAGAAAGCAAGTCCTTGACATTCTGCGTGATACCTGTCGGAACTCCGCCCCATTTACGGAAACGCTTCCATATCTCAGCGGAATATTTCGCAGTCTGCTCCTCTTTCAGAAGCAAGTGGAATTCATCGATGTAGTAGCGGGTGATCTTCTTTTTCTCACGGTTAGCGGAAACTCTGTTCCAAACCGTATCCTGAACGATCAGCATACCGACCTTTTTGAGCTGGTTGCCAAGTTCCTTAATATCAAAGCAGATGATACGATTGCTCATATCAATGTTTGTGCGGTGATTGAAAAGGTTCTGAGAACCATTTACAAACATTTCAAGGCTGTTCGCCACACGCAGAGCGACTTCACCCTCCTCATGAAGCTCTCGCTGTAAGTCGGAGAGAAGCGGCATCTTGTCCTCAGTCGGTTCGTTTTCGATAAAATGCTTGTAGATACGCTGAACGCACTTATCAATGACCGAACGTTCCTCAGCGGAAAGTCCGTAGCGACCGCCGACAATGATCTCGCACAAGCTGATAAGAAAATCACTCTTGTTTGCAATGACTTCCATCGGATTGGTGAACATATACTCATCAATGGTAATGTCCATCGGGTTGATGTGCTGTTCGGAATTGCTGGCGATACGGATAAGCTGTCCGTGGAGTGCCGATACAAGCGGAAAATATTCACCTTCGGGATCGCAGATGATAATATCATCGAGCGTAGTAAGGAAACAGTCGAGGATTTCACGCTTGACACTGAAGCTCTTGCCGGCACCCGGCGTACCGAGGATAAGCCCGTTCGGGTTCTTTAATCGGGAGCGATTTGCTCTTATCATGTTGCCCGACAGCGTATTGATACCGTAGTAGGTAGCCTGTCCGTCCTGAAACAGCTCTTTGGTGGTAAACGGCACGAAAATCGCTATGCCCGAAGTGTGCATTTCTCTCCGCACAGGAATCTCGTTATACCCGATAGGCAGTGTGGATACAAGCGTCTGCTCCTGCCGATAGTCATAAGGGAACATCGTGCAGTTGTTCTTCTGGCACGTTCTTTTCAGCATCTCAGAAAGAAGTTTCAGCTCTTTCTTCGATTTTGCGTATGCCCTGAGCGAAATGCTGATATGAAACAGTCGCTCGTTTTTGCTGTTCAGGTCACCGAGGAGCTTTTCAATGTCCTCGATATACATCTTGATCGCAGGAGGCAGAATATCGGGATCATAGCCGGACTGCGATGCCTTTTTCTGCTCGTCGATCTTCATCTGCTCAACGTTAGTGAGCTTTTTCTTGACGAATTTGAGGGCGTCTATCTGATCCAGCGGTTCAACATGAATGTTCACGCAGAAAAGGTTCTGCATTTCAAGGAAGTCCTTGAGAATTTCATCGGGCAGCTCTCCGGCGAGGATATTCATACCCCATACTGCGCCGTAGGCATTGCCGATCTCAAAATCGGACTTATTGAATTTCAGCGAGGGCGGACAGATAAAATCTTTTGTGTCCATTCCTGCCCTCAGCATAGAGTCCCAATCGAAAATGAATGGGGAATTTCTGTAAGGGTTCAGGGCATAATACAGCGCTTCAAGTCTCTGCCTGCCGTCCAGTACCTCAGCATCAACGCCAAAGGCTTTGAAGCCCTTGATTACGTCATTCTTGATACTCATCAGCTTTGCCCTTGCTGCCTTATAGCTGGTGCTTTCGATACCGAATGTCAGGAACTTACGAGCTGACTGACCGTTACTGCCTTTGAGCAGCTTATCAGTGAGCATTTCGCTGTATTCCTTGCGGATAGCGTTGAAATCATCGTCCTGTTCGGGTATCTGAACCGTCTTGACGAGCTTTGCCTTTGAACGGTTCTGATTTTCAAAGGTAAGCTGGAATTTGATCGTGTTATCGAAAAGATTGATAATGTCACAGTATTTGCTGAAAATGTTGTTCTGCTCCTCAAATTCAGCGATAGAGTAGTTGGCATCGTAAAACTGCACCGTCAGAGAAAAGAAATTCTCCGACACCTGACACACGCCGTCCTGATACATACACAGGTACGGAATGGTGTTCTGCACAGTCGATTTACCGCCGTTTTCACTCCTGATCTCCGCCATTCGTGCGGATAAAATCTTTTTTTCCTCTTTTGTCAGTTTAGAGGCAGGCTTGCCCATGATAACCTTAGCAGAACTGCGGTTATCACTTCTTTTGGCATTTTTCTTTCTAAAGCCCATTGGAAACCTCCGTTATATGCAAAAGCGGAGATACCGAAAGTTATACTATTATGTATAGGTAAAGCTGTTAGCCTTTTCTTTCGGCATCTGCCAGCTTCTTCTTGATTCTGTTGTATTCGATGTGCCGTTCAATGCACATGAATACGTTGGTTGTGCGGTAATACCGCTTTCGTGGTCTTGTGAAGTATTCACGCATGAACTTCACCTGTTTCTCCAAGAACACGCCGTTTTTCTTGTAAATGCCGCAGAGGATCGCAGGGGCGGCGACCGCCCCCATTGCGAAGATCGCTCCCGACATTCCGATAGACGCTCTTGTCAGAAAATACACGGGCGCACCCAAAACAAGACCGATGCCGAAGCAGATCACCTGACGTTTTGTAAATCCCATGATGAACTTTTCCTTGATGTCGTTCAAGTCCTTCGGGATAGGAACGTAATGTGCCATTTTTGACCTCCGATCTTGTTTTATCGTGCGTTAAAGACTGATTTGCTGATAGCTCCTGTACGGAGAATCGTGAAGATAAGTGCCGCAGTATAGCCAAGAAGCAGTCCCATTTGCAGGATCACGCCGTCTGTACTTGCATTCAGGGCAACGATCGCATTGCTGAACAGCGTCTTGAAAATACCGAGTGCCACCACGATAAAGAAGCCCTGGAAAGAAAGAGCAAGAAGGTGTTTGATCCAGTTCTTACCGATAGAAGCCCATTCACCGCTGTCCATCATGGTTGCCATAGGGATAGGTGCAATGCTGAGATACATAAACACCTCGATGATACGGCTTGCAAGTGTGATAACGATAGCAACTATCAGTATCAGCACCCCAAGATGAACGATCAGGGAAATAAACCACACCGTCATCAGCTCACCCAAGCTCAGACCGCTGAGAGCCGACGGATTGATCGAGAGTGTGGAAGATAGATAATCTCCGGTCCCGAATAGTGTGGCAAGCCCATTGGAGCATACCGTTGTGCCAAACGAGAATAGTGCCGAAGCGATGTAATAGGTGTTGGCGACCAGTATTACACCGCACAAGGCTTTGATGATCCATTTAATGAAGATAGAATCATCGAAGTCCTTGAAGTTATTTCCTCGCAGTACCATCTGTATCAGTTCATTCAGCAGGATAACTGTCAGAATGAAACCGCCGATAGGCACTACGACATTGTTGCAAAGCGTTTCGATCGTTGTCCAGATCGTAGTACCGCCAGTACCTCCGCCGGTGAACTGTGACGGGTGCTGAGTTACGAAGTCATTGACAAGTCCACCGCTGCCGCCTGTTCCCGTTGTTTGCGAGAAAGTGTCGGTCAGTAGGTCGGAAATGCCGTCAAACTGAGACTGGATGCCGTCCTTAAATAAGTCTTTACACCAATCTTCCAGTGCATCGATCGCATCGCTGATAATTCCCATTATTCATCACCTCCAATCGTGGGAGTGACTAAAGGTCTGTCATATTTGACAAGCTGCCGAAGCTCCAGTTTGGAGGGCAGAAGGTCACGGCAGAAATAAGCAGAGCCGAAGTGATTGCCCTTAGTGGTACATTCCATGTTCTGCCGTGTATGATAGTCCACACGCCCGTCAAAGGAGAGCATCTGGATTTCGTTGTTGAAAATCTTATATCTCGCCTTGCCTTGAATACTGTTCACGGGCAGGAGCAGAGCGAAGGGCTTTTGGAAAGAAAATGCTCGTTTCAGTACATCATTCTTTTTGCTGAATGGGGGATTGGACACAAGAATGTCCCAATGTTCGGGTTCATACCTGAAAAAGTCCTGTCCCTCCTTTAAGCTGCTTCGCTCCACTTCATAGCCTTTCTCCGAAAGGAACTGATAGAAAGCGCTCCATTCCTCATCGAACGGACACCATATCTTCTTGTCTTTCGGAAGAAACTCCAGTAACGGTTCTACCGCATAAAATGGTGTGTAGACCTCATCTCCTGCACTTGTTCGGTTCGCTGTCAGATAACCGATGTTTATTCCCATTCTGTCTTATCGCCCATACCCACCACAGCCCACCGCTGAGCGACCTTTCATAATTCTATTGGAACGGCATCATTTATATAGCGTTCAGCCGAGGTTTACGCTTGTCTCTTTTCTTGATTAGCGTGTGTCAGATTACACCGCACCCGTCATCATACCCTCAAGAACAGGTACGAGAATGATAGCGAGGAGGATCAGACCAAGACCAGCCATAAGCTGCTTCATGCCCTGAGACTTCGCACCGGGGTTATCGTTGCCGTAACCTTCGAGGAGGTTTACGACACCCCAAAGCGAAACACCGCCGCCGATAAGGCAGATGACGCTTTTGAGTACGGTGCAGGCAGTAGTGATAAAGGACGAGGTATCGACCTCGCCGGTGCCTGCTGCGAATGCCTGAGTTGCACAGGTAGATGCCATGATGCCTGCAACAGTGCAGAACATCGTTGCCTTCTTTGCACCACGGGTGAGCTTAGAGAGCCACTTGTGCTTAGGTGCAGAGGTAGTGGTTGCTGTCTCCATAGCGGTAGCATCGACCGCAGAAATATTCAGTTCGTTCATAGGTAAAAAGTCTCCCTCAAAATAAAAAAAGTAGTGTCCGCAGCTTCAACCGTTTCTCTTTTATTCGGTTTCTTCACTGTCCGAGTTAAAATCCGACATATATCTCTTTTTCGTCGGTTTCCTCAGAATTTTGTGTATCAGCGGTTTCTGTTTCTGTTGCTGATACTGTTGTAACTTCCTGTCCGGCGGCCGTCATATCAACACCATACCCCGTGAACTTTTCCTGTCGAGACAGTCTCAAACGCATCGCCTTTTGGTCACTCACAAATTTTTCGATGTTGAACCCCATCTCAGGATTATCGTCCAAGAGCATTGGATATTGCTTATGACGGGTAATGTCAAACTTGTCCGAGAAGAACGGACGCACTCCTCGCACCTGTAAGATACATTTACCGCCGTCCATGACCGCCAGTTCGTCCTGACTTTTCAGTTCTTTGCCGAGCTTCTGATAGTTCATACCGTAGCTTTCACTCTGACCTCTGTTAGTAGAAGTATTAAAGGAGTCGATTGTCTCTTTTCCGAGACTTTCACTGATCTCCTTTAATGTTGACTTCTCCTTGCCGCCCAAAAACAGCATCGTATCACAGTTGCCTTCGATCGTGTCTGCATTGTCTTTGTAGATAGCCTTTAGCTGGCTCTTAGCTTGCAAGATGATACTTGCCGATATTTCACGGCTTCGGATAGTCGCAATGAGCTTCTCAAACTGCGGTATTTCGCCAATATTGGCGAACTCGTCTAACAAACAGCGTACATGATAGGTCAGCTTTCCACCTGGGGAATTATCTGCTTTGGTGCAGAGTAGGTTGAAAAGCTGGGAATACATGATCGCTACAAGGAAGTTGAATGTGGCATCTGTATCGGAGATAATGATGAAAAGCGCACTCAGCTCGTCACCGAGCTTGTCGAGGTGCAGCTCATCGTAGGAGGTGATCTCCAAAACCTCATCTATTGCAAAAGGCGCGAGTCGTGTCGAACAGCTAATTAGGATAGACTTAGCCGTTTTGCCGGCAGCGAGCTTATACGCCTTGAATTGTTTGAGTGCAAAAGCACCCAAGCGCCGTTGTTCGGCATCGGGTTCTGTTTCAAAAAGATCGGCATAGTCTGCCATTACTTCGGGATCACTATGCTCTGTACCGTTCAGCCAACACTCTACAATTTCAAATTCAAGGTCTATCGCATTCTTGAACTCCTCATCGTCCTCACGGCATTCCGAAGCGTTTATCATATCAATAAGCGTTTCAAAATTCCATTGTTCAGGATCATACATCGCAAAGATAAGAGCGATATATGCCGTGTACAGGAGCTTTTCGGCTTTTACCCAAAAGTCATCGCCGGACGGCTGCTGAGAGGAAGAAGTGTTTTTTATCAAGACCTCGACGAATTTCAGAATGTCTTTTTCACGGTTCTTTTCGCTGATGTACGCAAACGGGTTGTAGTGCATCGACTTTGCAAAATCAATGGTGTTGAACACCTTGATCTTATACGGCTCATAAACAATCTGTCTCTTGCCGTCCTTGTCCACTGTATACAGCACCTCGCCGTTTTTGCCGCGCGCTGGGCGGCCCCGTGCAAGCATTTTTCCGCACTCGACCAAAACCGTTCCCTTCGGATCGGTAACTACATAGGAGGAGTGCATTTGCATCAGGTTCGGCTTCACGAAAAAGCGCGTTTTACCTGAACCTGAACCGCCGATAACGAGGATATTTTTATTTCTCGCATACTTCGGTTCAGAGGGCTTGCCCATAGTCAGAGATTCCGTTTTCGTGAGAATGACGTTGTTATCGGGATTTGAGCAGTCCATATACGGCTCAATATCCTTTTCACCGCCCCATACGGCAGAGCCGTACTCCTCTCCCTGACGGAATTTCTTCTTGTTTTTCGACTTGACATAGAGGACTAACCTCATTACACCCGCAAGAACCAAGCCGAAAAGAAGATCAAACGGGTGTAAACTGGGAAAGATTCGTGCAAACGCCACACCGAGATTGCTCATAAAGGGCAGGAGCTTTTCCTGAAATCCATTGCCCTCAGCGGTTCGGTACGCAAAGCCGATCAGGTTGCCCACATAAGAGAAAGCTACATAGGGAACAGCCTTGATGATCAGCTTTTTGAGCTTTCTGGTGTTAAGCTGCAATACGCAGTCTTATCCTTTCCGCAGTTATCGGCACAAAAGTCTGCCGTAAAAATATCATCGCCCCTTGCCCGTGGAACGGGTGCGGACTTGAAGTAGTCATAGATCAACGTCTGTTCTCCTATGTGCGATTCTTCGCACGGTTTTTCTCTCTCTGTTTCTGTTTACGAGGTCTGTTTGCCACCTTCTGAGCCTGCTGGTGCATCTGCTCACGGGTAAACTCGCCGCGCTTCTGCGATTTGCCCTGTCCCTTGCCGAGATACTCCGAAAATGCTCTCTTGAAATTCTCCGTTTTAGCAGCGGAGAAGAAAACATGATAGGTAGGCGGCTGGGTGCTTTTATCTCTTTTCAGAGCAAAATCCACATCGTATTTTCGTGCGGTTTTCAGGAAATCACCGATATTCCGGTCTGAAACCTCAATGCTGTCGAGCTTGGACGGGGACTTCGCCTGCAACTGCTTGTAGGTCATTCGTCCCTTTTTCTCCGCCTTACCCGACATAAACTCCTGCAAGGCAGATTTCAGCACATCGGCGGTCAGTTTCTCCGCCTTGATCGAAATATCTATGGTTTTCTTAGCACCGCTTTCGTAGTCGGACGGCATTACGCATCACCGCCCGTGATCTCATAAACGGCATACGCCTCGGTCGAAAGCCAGTCATGAAGGGCTTTGAGTGCATTATCTGCTTCATCGGGCGTGTCATAGATACCCATAGGAATCTTGTTGCCAGCGGTATCCGTGCCGATCATTTCAAAATCGGGCTTGATCGTGCCGTTTTCCTCGTCAATTTCGGCATCATCCCAATTTGTTTCAACGCCGATCTTCACGATGTTGGCATAGTTCAGGAACTCGCCAAACTGCGTAACGATAGTCTTAGCCATTGTCCTCACCATCCTTTCCGTAAAGCTCTGAGAGCTTGTTGTGATACTCCTCCTGCGTTTCATCGAGATCGCAGAAAACGCAGCTCAGAAGATTATAGCTGACCTTATCACCGAGCATATCCATAACGATAGCTTCAAATTCGCTATGAAAACGGTTAAAAAGTCCGTCTATCTCCTGAAAAGAAGGATTATCGGGCATAGTTACACCTCCTCATTGGTCTGCTGCGGCTTCGGATTGAAATATCCGGTCTTGAGATATACTACCCTGTCAGGGCAGTAATAGCGATGCTGTTTGCCCTCACCGCAGGGGATCGCATAACCGAAGTCAAGAACTCCGGACAGAATACCATTTTTCAGCGTAGTAATACCGATACCGCTTGCCCGTGCGATCTCCGACAGAGGAACATTTCTTCCCGTAAACACAAGATCATGCTCACTGATTCTCTTTGCACCCATAGGAACACCTCCCTTCGTAATCAGACAGCCCGACCGTACATCTCTGCCACAGCATTGTCAGCCCATCGGCTTTCACAGCCTTCGTTGAAATGATATGTCAGGACTTCGTTGTAGAGGGCGCTGATGAAATATTTGCGGAAATTCTTGATATTATCGACCTTTGCCATATTCACAAGGACATTCTCGACCATGTAAATATTAGCCCTAAGCATCTTGGACTTTATCACGCTTCTGGGGAAATTCGTACCTCTGAGCGTGGTGTACGGCAGAGTAGAGCATATTTCGTCAACGATAAAGCCGACGATATTATCTGCTTCTGCATAGCCGTCCCGACCGTCAACGGTCAGCCAGTCTCCGAGATAGCCGTAGCCGATGTTCTGTTTCACGACTTCCGTATAATACTCAACTTCTTCTGCGTTATATCCCTCGTTCGACTTTTCAACATTTTCACCGTTGAAAACTTGTGGAATTGCCGCAGAAGGAATGATAGAGGATTTATCACTCCGTAATTGATTTTTCTGTAATGTATTGTTGTTATTATATTGTCCGTGGTTTTCAGACAGCGGAGTTTCAGCAGACGGAATGTCCGGATACAGGTTTTCCACCCTCTGTTTTTCCCCCTCAGAAGAAATAGGCTTTTCAGCCCGACCGCCTGCACGTATCGTGATTGCCTTGCGTCTGGTCTCAGCTTCAAGCTCGTCAGCCTGTTCTTTGGTGACAGGCACATCGAAAAAGCTGTAAACGTACTCAAAGCAGTTGTGAACGCTCTCATTGGAGAGAAGCTGTGTGCGTACAAGGTAACCCATATCTATGAGCTTGTTTACAGCGTTATGAACCGCAGTCCTGCCCTCTTTGCAGATCGCTTTCAGTCCCGACATAGAGAAATGCCAGTAGTCAGGCAGAGAACGCACTTTGAGCAGCAAGCCGAGGAGCTTATTGGGAATCGTCTTGTTCCGCAGGAGAGCAGTGCTTACCATAGTAAAGTTGCTGTCCTTTTTGACACGATTCAGAACGGCGTTATCCACCGTAAAGGTTTCAAGCTCATAGTCATACTGAGGGATAGAGGTATCCTTCGCTGAATACTCATAGAACTTGTAGACCGTCTGTATCCTGCCGGTCGGGTTCTCATTCGGCATCTTTACCACGACTTCAAGGTAGCCCCACTCTTTCAGATCATTGAGGGCGCTGTCGATAGCTGTCTCACCGTCAGGGCAGATTGCAATCAGCCCTGCCTTTGAGAAGTTCCACTCCGGCGGCAAGTCCATAACTCTGCCAAGCAGACCGATAGCAGGACAGCCGAGATTGGTAGACCGCACGAAGCAGTTGCTCAGAACGGCATATCCGCTGAATTTATGTATCTCGCAGACGGTATCGTCCACGGTTTTCTTTTTCCTGTTGCGCTTGTCCATTTCCGTTCCTCCTCAGCTCATCTGCCGTAAACAAATTCCATGTTGGGGATATACAGCTTATTTACCGCATAAACGCAGCCATACGGCTTATCCACTTTCAGGAGAAACTTTCTGCCGTTCAGCTCGGATACAGCCTTCTTGATCTCATCACGGGTAAACATTGACAGTTCATCGTGTTCAGCCAGTTCATCGACCGTGGAATAGTCCTTATCGACCTTGTTGAGCATGACGGTAAGAACCTGTTCACAGGCACTTTCCTCGAAATGATAGTCTATTCTCGGCAAGCTGATTTTCGTAGGATTAGGCATAGAAAGACCTCCTTGACATAATTCATCTGAAATAAAAAAATCGCTCCTCATTTCTGAGAAGCGATGTACGGTATTCAATTTTGGGCATAAAAATAGCGGACAGCGCTTCTGTTATGAAACACCGTCCGCTATTGTCCATTATTCAGTTTGCTTTGTCAACAGGCTTTCTACCGTTTTAGGGTTGTTTTCGGTATCTACCAAGTTTCTACCAACTTTTGTGCTGTTGGGTTTCTACCGAGTTTCTACCAAAAATCTTCTGATTTGCGATTTTTACGATTTCCCGTAATAGCGCGGTTTTTAACTTTTCTACCGCCAAAAGCCCCGATTTTTCGGTGATTTGGCATCACTTGACGATAAATGACGATAAGTGGCGATAAAGTGGTGATACTATAGCATATTACAAGCAAAAAAGCAACATTAGTTTTATTCATATAATGTTTACAACTTTATTTTTACATAAAAACAGCGTTTTTGCGCAAAACTTACTTTTTGGTAACTACCTTACAAAAAAGTGCGTACTTTTCAAGGTAAAAACTTTGTGATATGATAAAGTCAAGGAAAGAGATCAAGCGCTTGTTCTTCCGAAAGTCAAATCCAAACGCAAAACTTTAGGAGGAATATATTATGAACAAAAATACATTTACATCTGTTAAGCTCGCAAAAGGCGAAGTGAACGTTTACGATTTCGGTGGCATAAAGCTTCACGCTTACAAGACCAACGATTTTATCGACAACGAAGTTTTTATCGTCGAGAAAAACGGCAAGGCTGTCGTTATCGAGTCACCTTGCTTCTTTGACAACAATACCGAGCTTGCAGACTATCTCAAGGACGTTGAGGTAGAAGGTATGCTGGTGGCATACCACGGCGCAGGCGCAACGTTCCTGCCTGACGTGCCTAAGTATGCAACACAGAACGCTGTGGAATATTCAGAAAACGGTGGTGGAAAGGCTCTTATCAACAACTTCACAGGCGCATTCGGCGATATTTTCGACAAGTCAGTTCACAAGATAACGAACGTTATCGGCGAGGGCAAGATCGCTATCGGCGGCATTGATTTTGTTATCAAGCAGACTTCTGAGGCATTTGACGTTGAGATACCTGAGATAAATGCAGTTTACACTCATATGCTCGGTCACGATTGCCACTCTATCGTTGCAGGGGCAGGTCACGCTGACGCAATAATTGCACAGCTTCGTGACTATATCGCAAAGGGCTATGACCTTATACTCACTTCCCACTACACACCTGAGGATCTTAAAGACGCTCAGACAAAGATAGACTATCTTGAAAACCTCAAATCCATTGCTGCAAACTGCACAAGCGCAGAAAGCTTCAAGGCAGAAGTCGAGAAGCAGTATCTAAACTACAGCGGCGGAAATTATCTTGACATGACAGCAGGGTTTTTCTTTAAATAACATACCTTATAGAAAATCAAAAGACTGCACATCGTCCCTGAATGGGTCGAGATGCAGTCCTTTTTATGTTATCAGAATTTTCTTGCTTCCGCCCTTTTAGAGATAAGATCTTTCCATGCAGAGGGGTGGAAAAGTATCAGCAGAGGGAAAAGCTCCAATCTGCCTGCAAGCATATCGAACATGAAAACGAACTTTGAAAAGACAGAGAAGTTTGAAAAGTTGCCTGTTGGACCTACCTCCGCAAGACCAGGTCCCATGTTATTGATGGTTGTCAGCACAGCAGTAAAGTTTGTTACAAGATCTTTACCATCAAATGCCACCATAAAAACTGATGAAGCAAAAATTATCACGAATGTTACGATATAAACATTTATAGAACGCACTATCTCATGCTCAACAGGTTTGCCGTCAAGGTTTACCTTGCGTATGCTCTTTGGGTGTATATAGGAGTGAAGCTCCTTTATCATTGTCTTGAAAAGCACGATCACTCTTGATACCTTTATACCTCCACCCGTACTGCCTGCGCAAGCTCCTATGAACATTATAAGCACAAGCACCGTCCGGCATATCTGAGGCCACAGATTAAAGTCAGTGCTTGAAAAGCCCGTACTTGTAATGAGCGACGCCACCTGAAATACTGATTTTGTAAGTGCGTCAAAAATGCTAACACAGCGGTCGAGGATATTTGCGAATATTATAGCTGTGGCAATGAGGATTATAGCAAAATAACACCGTACTTCCTCCATTTTGAATGCCTTTTTAAAGTGCCTGTATATAATATAATAGTATGCGTTAAAATTCACGCCAAACAGTATCATGAAAATGGCAACCACCCACTGCAAATATGGCGAATAGCTTCCTAAACTGTCGTTCTTGACTCCAAAGCCACCCGTGCCTGCCGTTCCAACGGCTGTACAAATACTGTCAAACACAGGCATTTTACCGATAATAAGGAAAATAAATTCCAATATGGTCATGCCAAAATAGATTATATAAAGTATCCTTGCGGTATATTTCATCTTCGGAACAAGCTTGCCCACTGATGGTCCAGGGCTTTCCGCCCTCATAAGATTTATATTTGAACCACCGCTCAGCGGTATGATAGCAAGCAGGAAAACTAAAACTCCCATACCGCCTATCCAGTGCGTGAAGCTTCGCCAAAAAAGTGCAGTATGAGAAAGCGCCTCAACATTGGTAAGGATCGAAGCACCGGTTGTTGTAAAGCCGGAAACTGTTTCAAACATAGCATCCGTGAAGCTTGGTATCTCTCCGCTTATCCAAAAAGGCATACACCCAACAAGGCTCATAACTATCCAGCTCAAAGATGTTGCTATACAACCCTCTTTGAGATAAAACACATAGTTTTTAGGCTTTTTCCAAGCCATTACCACACCAATAGCAAGGCACACAATGGCTGTTCCAAGATAATAAAGTCCCACGCCTTCCCCGTAAACCAGCGACACTATGCAAGGCAGAAGCAAAAAGCAGGCTTCCATTCGCATAACGTGTCCTAAAATATATCGAATGATCGAGCTGTTCATATTTCCTCCGCTATTTCAGAATATCAGTGATATCGTTAAATCCCGTATGAGTAGTGACGACCATTACAGTGTCGCCCCTCTCTATAGTATCCTGACCGCTCGGGATAATGATCTTGCCGTTTCGATTTATGAACGCCACCAGCAAATGTCTTTTTAAATCAAGAGCCTGTAGCGGTGTACCTGTGACCTCTGACTCCTGATCCACCTTGAACTCGATAGCTTCTACTCTATGATCGAACAAATGATAGAGCGTTTCGATATTGCTATCTCCCGATTCGTTCTTCGCACGGACATAGGCTATTATCGCCTCAGAAGTGATATATCTTGGATATACTACGCTTCCAAGGTCCAGTCTGCTTATAACGTCCTTGAAGTTTATTCTGTTTATCTTTGTGATGGTCTTAGCATTTGACACCTGTCTTGCATGAAGAGTGAGCAGGATATTTTCTTCGTCTATTCCCGTGAGAGCCACAAATGACTCCGCATACTCTATGCCCTCTTCCTTCAGAAGTTCCTCGTCAGTGCCATCACCGTTTATTATTATCGCCTTTGGCAAAAGCACAGTGAGATCCTCACAGCGCTGTCTGTCATTCTCGATTATCTTGACGTTGATCCCCATGCCAATAAGACGTTTTGCAAGATAATAAGCCGCCTTGCCACCGCCTATTATCATTGTGTTCTTCACCTGATTTGTCTTCACACTGAGATCCTCAAAGAACGTTCTTGAAAAATTTCTTTGGGTGCAAAATGAGATAACATCATTCTTTTTCATTGTGAAATCGCCGGATGGAATATATATTTCCCCTTCTCTCTCAACAGCGCATATAAGCAGGCTTGTTGCCGTTTTACGGCTAAGCTCAGCGATCGTAGTGCCGACAAGAGGATTGCCCTCAGGTATCTTATACTTTATAAGCTCCGCCTGACCATTCGCAAAGGTGTTTACCTCAAGAGCTGTTGGCAGACAAAGTATCCTTGCAGCCTCACGGGACGCCTCCATTTCAGGATTTATCACCATCGCAAGACCAAGCTTTTCTCTAAGATAGCCTATCTCCTTGCTGTAATCAGGCGTTCTTACTCTTGCAATAGCTGCACATTTTGCCACTCTCTTTGCGAGTGTACAACAAAGCAGGTTAAGCTCATCAGACTCTGTAACAGCAATTATAAGGTCGGCGTTCTCTATGCCGGCGTCCTGCTGAACGCTAAAGCTTGCACCGTTTCCTACGATGCCCATAATGTCATAAAGACTACTGAGTTCCTGTATCTTCTTTGCATTCTTGTCAACTATCGTGATATCGTGACCCTCTTTCACAAGCTGTTCAACAAGGGTCGTGCCTACTTTTCCGCAGCCCACAATGATAATATTCAAACCGCCTGCAGGCTTCTTTTGTTTACTCATATTTTTCCTCCAACCGAATGACATACTGCCATTCACAGCAGTTCTCTGCACTTCTTCTCTTCATTAAGCAGAGCCTGATCATCAAAAGCGTATAATTCCATATCATATAATGTATCACTATGCTGTTAATAATATGTTAAAGTATAGTAAAGATATTAATAAAACTTACGACGATTGCCAAACTCATTTTTCCAAATTAGCGATTTTCAAAAAAAGCACAAAAAAACTGTGCCGCCGATACATACCGACAGCACAGCTCAATTAAGAAAGAATGATTTGGAAGAATTACTCTACATTTTTGAGTGCCTCATCAAGAGGTACTTTCTTTACACGTCTTGTAAGTATGAACGCCACCACTGCATAAGCAATAATGCCGAACAGCGGAACTTCAACAAATATATACGCAGGAATGTAATATGGCAGCCAGCCTGAATACTGAGCGAAAGCAACTTTGAATATATACTTCAAAGTGACATTTACTATAGGAACAGACAGTAGCATTGAGGCTATAACGACTATGGTCGTAGTCGTTATATAAAGGCTGTTTATTTCCCTGTTGTTGTAACCCAGTATCTTTGTCATAGAAATAGACTGGCTGTTCTTTTCTATTATGACCTTTGAAAGAAGATAAACAATTAGCATGAACATTATAACACCCGCTGCAGCAAACATACTTATCATAGAACTCATAGACAGTATGAGCTGTCGTGATGTTTTTGTCAGGTCGTCTTTCGTTATAGTTGTCGCAATATACAGATCGTCTATATCCTTTATCTTTGTATTGGAGAAATAACCGTTAAAATACCCGTCCTCAAGTTCAAAGGTCTTTATGAAATCGCTGTCTGTCAGATAAACTGCTATAGTTGCAGGATCGTCATAGATACCCTCTACCTTAAAAGTGTATTTTTTATCTCCGTAAGACTCTTTCAGCGTCACTTCATCGCCGATCTCTATGTTATACTTCTGAGAATAACCATCAGAGATAAACGCTCCGCCGTCTTTTATATCTGCATGAACGAACTTGCTGTTTTCTTTAACTCCGTAAATTGTTGCCGTTTCCTCTTTTAGCTTGTCATCGACAGTTTTAAGAGAGCCTGAACAATATTTCTCTACACCCTCTGTTTTAGTTTCAGCAGGCATTTTCAGCACATACTGATATTTGCTTATCATATTATCTTCTATTATATCCTGATAATGAAGAAGCATAGGCTCCATGCCAAGGCCAAAGAAGATGATAACATTGGCAAAAAGAATGCCAACAAACACTGTAATATAGTTAGGAATGTTCTGGAAGATGACTCTAAGTCTGAAACGCTTTAATATGCCTATCCTTGTGTTGAGCTTAAAAGCCTTTTTCTTCTGACGCTTTTTAAGATCACGCCTTAAAAATTTAAGCGGTGAAAGACTTAGTTTATTTACAAGCATTACAAGGTTTATTACGAAAAGTATTATAAGAGGAACTACTGTCGTCTTTATAAACGCATCTGCGTTCCAGATCGTTTTGTATGTTGGCAGACTGTAGCTTCCATAGTACGCTTTGACCGCAAAATCCTTAAAGCAGGTGTAACCAAGTATGTTGCCTACAACGGCAGATACAAGCACGACTATCATAGGCGTTGCAAGATAATGTCTAACAAGCTCGCCCTTTGTGTAGCCTGAGGCTCTGAGCGTACCTATAACGTTTGCTTCTTTTGCAATAGTGTTTCCCGTTGTTATAGCAAAAACAAATGCGATTATGACCATAACAAGATAAAGAAAAACTGCTATCATCGTGTTATCGCCCTTTATATCGTCGCCTGTAAAATGTATCGCCTGATTTGAGTATTCCGGAATAAACTGAGTGAGCATTGAGATTCCATTTATATGCTTCATGACCTTCTCAGCCATATCCTGAGCTTCCTCGTCGTCTGCCGGGGTTTTATCATATTTCCACGAGTAGCTGTAATGAAGATCAGCCTCACCATAATCGTCAAAAAGCGTATCGGTAACGATTGCTACACCGAACTTCAAAGCGTCAAACATCATATCAGATGGATTAGAATACAGTGCGCTGTAATCTGAAAGTGCAACAAGACCTGTTATCTTAAGCTTCTTTCCGCCGACCGTCAGGCTGTCGCCGACTTTAAGCTTGTTATTGTCAGCATACATTCTGTCAATAGCGATCTCGTCATCAGCAGAAGGAAGCTCACCGTCCATTATACATATCTTGTCAATATCCTTACGATTTTTGAAAAGCCTGATAGTGCTGTCAACTTCTTTTGTTTCTTTGTCAAGATAAAAATTTTCGTATACCTTTATCTTCTCCTCACCGTCCTCTATCTTCTTGATAGCATCATCATCGGCTTTTTGAAGAAGTTCAAAATTTCCGCTTTCGATATTGTATTTCTCAAAGCTTTCGTCATAAGCAACAGACATACTGCCTGCCGCAACAAGAAAGCCTGATACTATGCCTATCATCATTGTGATGAACAAAAATAGAACGATGTATTTTCCTATTTCGCCCTTAAGCTCTCTGGGCAAACGCTTGATAAGAGGGTTTTTCATGCTGCCCCTCCTTACCAATCAAGCTCTGCGGCTGTGAGCTTAGTTTCATTAAGATAATTCTTTCTTATCATACCATCTCTAAGCTTTACAACTCTGTCAGCCATTTGCTTGATAGCGTCATTATGTGTTACCATTATGATAGTGTTGCCATACTTCTTGTTTACGTCCTCTATAAGCTGTAATATCTCCTTGGAGGTATTGTAGTCAAGCGCGCCTGTAGGCTCGTCGCAGAGCAGGATATCAGGGTTCTTTACGATAGCTCTGCCGATAGCAGTTCTCTGCTGCTGACCTCCAGAAAGCTGATTAGGAAGCTTGTGACGATGTTCGTAAAGCCCAAGGGTTTTAAGCAGGTCGTCAACGTCAAGAGGGTTGTCGCTAAGATATGCGCCTACCTCGATATTCTCCTTGATATTCAGGTTAGGTATAAGGTTGTACATCTGGAAGATATAACCCAAGTGCTTTCTTCTGTAAAGGGTCAATGCCTTTTCGTTCATGTCGGCTGTTTTTTCGCCGTTTATTGAGATATACCCCTCGTCAGCGGCGTCAATTCCTCCTATAATGTTCAGAAGTGTTGATTTACCTGAGCCTGACGGTCCGAGAAGCACGCAGAACTCTCCTTTTTCTATTTCGATATCAATGCCCTTAAGCACTTCAACTCTGCTCTCGCCCTCGCCAAAATGCTTTTTTATGTTCTTTATTTCAAGAAACACATTCATTCCCCTTTCCAACTATTTATTTTAATAATGTATCTTTGCCGTCTTTAAACGTCATATTATACATATTTGTATGTCATAACTTACTTCACATTGTGGTTAATCACAGCTAACCGATATATCTGATAAATCCCGCCGAAAAAGGCGGGATCTAACGATATAAATATTACTGATTTAGCCGTTTGTCGTGCTTTGCAAAGCAAAGCTTACAAGCTTGTCGAGAGCGTCCTCAGATATCTGAGAAACAATAGCCACCGAGTCATTCTCGGCATTTTTTCTCTCAACGCCCACACGGTTTTCAAGAAAATCCTGAAGTATCACACTTGGAGTATAAAGCTCATTAGCTGCCTTTATGCCCTCAGATGTCAGTGTGATCTCACGGTAAGGCTCTTTGATTATATAGCCCTCGTCTATAAGCTTCTGAGTCATCTTGACGGTGCTTGCCTTTGTCACGCCCAGAACAGAAGCTACCTCTGTGGATTTGACAGGTCTGCCGTTCTGACCCAGTCTGTATATGGCAAATAAATACCTTTTCTGTGATTTAGTCAGCATTCAGATGACCTCCCCGAAGTTTATTACTGTTTTATCACGATTTGTGACAGCGAGAAGAATTTGGACAACAGCCACAGCTGCCTCCACAGGAGCTTTTGCCCTGCTTCTTATCCTTTACGAGCTTGTAAATTATAGCTGCCACGATAACAGCAAGTATAACTGCAATCAGAATCGTACCGACTACTGTGTCCATAATTATCCTCCCAACTGTTTATGCAAGATCAGTGATGATGAAATTTTCTTTTATTAAGCCTTAGCTCCTACCTTGACTTCCTTTTCAAGCTTTGTGCTTTCCTTATAAGGTCTAACGAGCATATAGATGATAAGGGCGATAAGAGCTATTGCAAAGATAAGACCGATAACATTTACCTTACCTGTGAAAAGACCGCCAAGCTGATTTACGATAAGTGCGATAACATAAGCAAAACCACACTCGTAGCCAATAGCGAACCAGAACCACTTTCTGCTGTTCATCTCACGCTTGATAGCTCCCATTGCTGCGAAGCAAGGCGCACAGAGAAGGTTGAAGATAAGGAATGACATACCTGTGATGCCAGTGAATGCAGCACCGATAGCAGAGTAAACTGAACCATCTCCGCCGCCGTAAAGGATACCCATTGTACCAACGATGTTCTCCTTAGCAACAAGACCTGTAACAGCTGCAACAGTTGCCTGCCAGTTGCCCCAGCCAAGAGGTGCGAAGATCCAGCAGATAGCCTTACCAATGTGAGCCAGGATACTGTATTCCATCTGGTCTTCTGTGAGCATACCGAATGAACCGTCTACCCAGCCGAAGTATGAAGTGAACCATACGAAGATAGTTGACAGTGTGATGATAGTACCAGCCTTCTTGATGAATGACCAGCCACGCTCCCACATTGATCTGAGTACGTTGCCCACTGTAGGAATATGGTAAGCAGGAAGCTCCATAACGAATGGTGCAGGATCTCCTGCGAACATCTTTGTCTTTTTCAGCATGATACCTGAAATGATGATAGCTGCGATACCGATGAAGTATGCGCCTGTTGCTACCCAAGCAGAACCGCCGAAGATAGCGCCTGCGATCATTGCAATAAATGGTGTCTTAGCACCGCAAGGAATAAATGTTGTTGTCATGACAGTCATACGTCTGTCACGCTCGTTCTCGATGGTTCTTGAAGCCATGATACCAGGGATACCGCAACCTGTACCAATAAGGATCGGAATAAATGACTTTCCTGAAAGGCCGAACTTTCTGAAGATCCTGTCCATTACGAATGCAATACGAGCCATGTAACCGCAAGCCTCAAGGATAGCAAGGAGAATGAAAAGTACGAGCATCTGTGGTACAAATCCGAGAACCGCACCAACACCGGCAACGATACCGTCAAGGATAAGACCCTTGAGCCAATCTGCGCAGTTTACTGCGTCAAGACCGCTTTCGATAAGTACAGGGATACCAGGTACCCATACGCCGTAATCAGCAGGATCCGGATCAGCGAAGTTATACTTCTCAGCGGCTGCAACTGCAGCTTCCAGATCAGCATACTTAGCTGTTTTTGTTGTTTCTTCTAGTGTTTCCTCGTCCTCTACTGTATAATCAGCAGTTGCGGACTTATCTACTGTAGCAAGCAGGTTGTCTGCTGTTGTCTTTGCAGCGGCAACATCAAAGTCATCAGCTTCGTTGTCGATAGCCTCGCCGCCCTGCTGCTCGATGAATGCGTTGATTATGTCAAGCGAGCTGCCATATTCGTCAGCAGCGTCCTCAGCGTCAGATGAACCGATGCCGAACAGATGCCAACCGTCACCAAAGAGTCCGTCGTTTGCCCAGTCAGTTGCGGCTGAACCTACTGTTACCATTGAGATATAGTAAACAAGGAACATAACCACTGCAAAGATAGGAAGACCGAGCCAACGGTTCGTTACGATCTTATCAATCTTATCTGATGTTGTAAGACCGCCCTGATTTTTCTTTTTATAGCAATCCTTGATTATTGAAGCTATGTAAATGTATCTCTCGTTTGTGATGATACTCTCTGAGTCGTCGTCCATTTCTTTTTCAGCGGCACAGATATCCTTTTCGATATGAGCCTTTACCTGCTCAGACATACCGAGCTGTTCGATGACCTTCTCATCTCTCTCGAATATCTTTATAGCGTACCATCTCTGCTGTTCTTCAGCAACATCATGGAGAAATGCTTCCTCAATATGAGCAATAGCGTGTTCAACAACGCCGTTGAATGAATGCTGAGGTACCATTGGAACTTTTGACTCAGCAGCCTTTACTGCAAGCTCAGCAGCTTCCTTGATACCGGTGCCTTTAAGTGCGGATATCTCGCAGACCTGACAGCCAAGCTCCTTAGCAAGCTGATCTGTATTTATCTTATCGCCATTCTTTTTAACAACGTCCATCATGTTGATAGCAACAACAACAGGGATACCAAGCTCAACAAGCTGTGTTGTAAGATAAAGGTTTCTTTCGAGGTTTGTACCGTCGATGATATTGAGGATAGCGTCCGGACGCTCGCTTATAAGATAGTTTCTTGCAACTACTTCCTCAAGTGTGTAAGGCGAAAGTGAGTAGATACCAGGAAGGTCCATGATAACTACGTCCTTATGACCCTTGAGCTTACCCTCTTTCTTTTCAACTGTTACGCCCGGCCAGTTACCTACGAACTGGTTTGAACCTGTAAGAGCGTTGAAAAGAGTTGTTTTACCGCAGTTAGGGTTACCTGCGAGAGCAATTTTGATCTCCATACAATTCGATCCTTTCAGAATTTCGGCACTCTGATATGTCCTCATCTTCTAAGCACACATCAGCTCTGCCGATGAATTTTTTTGCTGTTTGCCTGAACTATGTATCAGACCGTTTCGATCATCTCAGCGTCAGCCTTTCTGAGCGAAAGCTCATAGCCTCTGACCGTTACTTCGATAGGGTCACCCAAAGGTGCAACCTTTCTTACATGAACCTCAACACCCTTTGTGATGCCCATATCCATGATCCTTCTCTTTACAGCACCAGTGCCGTTGAGCTTCTTCACGGTAACTGTTGAACCGATCTTAGCTTCTTTCAATGTTGCCATAACCTGATCCTCCTAACTATACAAAATATCTTCAAACATATTTATCATGGCTTGACCGCCAAATGTTTTCTATACCATTATCTTCGCAGCCATTTCCTTTGAAACAGCTACTCTTGATTCTTTGACCTTAACGATAACGTTTCCTCCGATAGTGCTTACTACCGTTACCGTTCCACCTGCGACAAAACCCAGATTTTCAAGAAACTTTCTTGTTTCAGGTTTTCCGCCTACTTTCTTTATCATGTTTTCTTCCCCTACGTTTGCAAATGTCAGCGGCATCATTCAGACCCTCCTGTTCTTTTGTCAGTATCAAAAGTTAGATTAGTCTAACTTTCAGGCTTATTTAAAGGGTTAGCATTTTCTAACCCGTAATATAGTTTAGCACGGCTAACCGAATTTGTCAAGACTAAATGTGCCACTTTTTCAATTTTGTAAGCTTGCACAAAATCTCAAGTTAGTTTCAGGTAACTTTAGTTAGTTTTTAATAACCCGATTACTGCACAAACGCAGACAGAAAAGCAAAACTGCCTTTTTCCGCCTGCGTTTGCAGTTTACATTATTACATTAGAGATATATGCTTACTTAGCAAGAGCCTCGCCCAAAGCCTTGCAGCTTGCAAGAGCGTCGTCGTCAGGAGTTTCGTTTACAATAAGTCCCTCGCCATTTACAAGCGTTGCACCGTCGCCCGTAACTCTGTCCTGCCACTGACGCATCCACTCGCCGTCACCCCAGCCGTACGAACCGAAGAGTGCTATCTTCTTGCCTGAGAGCTTGCCCTCTATGCCTGCGAAAAATGGCTCGAACTCGCTGTCCTCAAGCTCCTCTGCACCCATTGCAGGGCATCCAAGAGCTATTGCGTCATAATCCTCAACATTGCCGCTGAACTCAGAAACTGCGAAGCACTCTGCGCCTGCACCCTCTGCAACTGCCTTTGCCATAGCCTCTGTGTTGCCTGTACCGCTCCAATAAATTACTGCTGTTTTCATTATGATTACCTCCTAAGAAATTTTCAGGGCTTGGTAAATGCTTTCGCCCTGAGCAAGTTTATTACACAGATAATTTCTGCACTTGTCATAATTGCTGAAAATACGTCTTGCTCTGTTTTCGTCAGAGTAGACTTTCCAATATCCGCAAAGAAGATAGTTTCTTCCCTTGTTCTGTATGAACCCTGTAACATCGTCAACAGGATAGCCAAGAAACAAACCTATCTCATGAGGAAAATCCTCACTTGCGGATATTCTTCCAGACAGCCTTTCAAGCTGCTGTTCAAGGGTCATACGGCTGTCATAGCCAAAGCTTTCAAGAAGCTTTCTTACTCTGTTGTTTGCAAGTCTGTCAGACAACAGCTTTTCGTTATAGAGAAAAAGCAGCTTTCTGCTTTTGCACTCGCAAAGCACTGTTAGCTTCATGCCCTTTGTATATGCCATGCTGTTAAAAAGCTCGACATTCTCTTCAAGCCCGTCCTTGTTTTTTTCCATTGACATAAGACAGGCAGGCTTTATTCCAAGCATTGCAGGGGCAAGATGATAAGCCATGCTTTTTTCAAAATTTCTCAGCTCAGACTGTGACATAGTCCCTCCTTTGGTTAGAAATCCCTAACCTATACATATAGATCTATGCGTTTACAACGCCTTTAGTACAATATTTTTCAAGCACGTTCTTCAAAGCCGAACAGCTTGATGAATGGCATATAGCCACGGGAAAATCAAGTTTGCTTGCTCTTTGGTTAAGACCATTGAGCATTTTATGTGACACTGTATCAGTAAACACCACTGCCAGATCAGGACTGCCTATCTTCTTATCAAAACCTGTAGGATATTTGATGAACACCTTAGCCTTGCAATCATATGATTTGCAGATATCCTTATAGCGTGTTGCCATACGGTCATTTCCGCCTACTATTATAACGCTCATACTTTTCTTAACTCCTCCTTTACAATAATTTAGGTTAGTATTTACTAACCATATTCATATTAGCATAAACTAACCACGTTTGTCAAGGGAAACTTATGTCAGAAGTATAAACTTTTCATATGATAAAATATTCACGGCAAAAGCGAAGATACTATATATAATATGCGTTAAATATCGCAGATTATGTTTGGTATTATTTTGCCAAAAAAAACGGCGAAGTGTCAAAAGACACAACGCCGTAAAAAACAAATATTATTTGCCTAAAAGCTCAGCGAACTGTTTCATGAATGCCTTGCATACTGCCTCGCCGCCCTCGCCGTTTGGGTGACCGCCGTAAAGTGCAGCTGACGGATCATCAGTCGGAGAAAGCAGTGACGCAAAATCAAAATACTCTGCGCCGTATTTCTCAGCCGTCTGCTTTTCAGTATCGTTAAGTGCTGTTCTCACCGCTTCGTGTTCCTCGTCATAATCCTGTGGAGGAGCATTGAAAAGTATGGTCTTGCAGTCTGCTGCCTGAGTTTGCTCAAGAATGGTGCTTATATAGCCGTTCACCTCGTCAGCATTGTTTCCGCCATCTCCACCGTATTCGCCTGAAACTATGTCGTTCGTTCCGAAAGCAACTATCATGATGTCACTGTTGAGCGCTCTTCCGAGCCAATTGCCTTTCTGTGCGCAATCGCTCGCTCTCGCCCAGCCAAGACCGCAGTTCCAGAAAGCATAATCAGAACCAAGCTCTTTTGCAATGCGTGCCGCCCAGAACTCATACGCCATGAAGTCTGTCATACAGCCCTGTGTGATAGAGTCGCCGATAGCCGTAACACGATATTTCACATCACGCTTTGCTCCTATAAGAAGCGGCAGTGGCACATCGTCACAATAAGTGAAATCGCTGCCGTTTTTCGATGATGTGGTAGACGTGAGGTTTGACATCTTGTTGCATGGGATATCTCTTCCCGTCACCGTCCACTCCCACACAAGATAATGATCCTCAGGGATATTCAGCGTAACAGGGTCGCTCCAAAAAGTTTCCGCAGGTGCGACTTTCTTTGAGCCTGTACCGTCAAATGTTACCTCAGTGCGTGAGGTTATCTCGTCATCCGGACCTGTTCCACCGTCGCAGACATAAGCCGAGGAAATCTCATACTCTCCGCCCTCTTTGCCTGCAAAAGCCTGCTTGCCGTCAGCGTTGTATGTAGAATCCACAGTATTTGAAAAATAGAAAGCATATTCAAGCTCTCCGTATTCCTCCAGTGGAAAATAAGCTCTGTATGTTACCTCATTAGCTTTCTTTACCACAAAATTGTTTCCCGTGGCAACGTAAGTATTCGACACATATGTATCGAACTTATCATCAGCTATCTTACAGCTCTCCACAGCAGGCTTTTCATCAGCCTTTGAGCTTGACTTATCAGCCACGCTGCTGTCAGAGCTTTGACCGCAGGCTACCGCAGACAGTGACAAAGCCGCTGCCATTATAAGTGATATTACCTTTTTCATCTATGTTTTCCTCTGTCTAAAGACTATTAGTCCATAGCAGCCTTTATTGCAGCCATAAGCTCATCATATGTTTCATAAGCAGGAAGCTCAGGATATTCAGCCTTTATGCTGTCGGTACTTCTGAAAAGGAAGCCGGCCTTGCTTGCCTGAATCATACCGAGGTCATTGTGGCTGTCGCCGCTTGCGATAGTTTCAAAACCGATAGACTGGAGAGCCTTTACAGTTGTGAGCTTTGACTTGTCACATCTCATCTTGAAGCCTGTTATCTCGCCGTTGTCAGCAACTTCAAGTGTGTTGCAGAAGATAGTAGGATAACCAAGCTTCTTCATAAGAGGACCTGCAAACTGTGAGAAAGTATCGCTGATGATTATTACCTGTGTGAAGCTTCTCAGCTCGTCAAGGAACTCCTTTGCGCCCGGCATTGGGTCGATAGTTGCGATAGTATCCTGGATCTCTTTCAGACCAAGACCATGCTCCTTAAGAATGTTGATACGGTATTTCATAAGCTTGTCATAGTCAGGCTCATCTCTTGTTGTTCTTTTAAGCTCAGGGATACCTGTAGCTTCAGCAAAAGCTATCCATATCTCAGGAACGAGAACTCCCTCAAGGTCAAGACAAGTGATATACATACTCATAATTATTTCCTCCTTAAAAATATACAATAAAATTCGTAATTTGATTATACCATACTTTTTATAATAATACAAGAGTTTTGCTTTAAATCATTAAGGCAAAAATAATACAAAAAATCGTTGCCCATTGTAAAATTTCGCTGTTACCCCTTTCTGATACTTGACAATTTGTGTTATATATGTTATAACTAATACACATACTAATTTATAAATCATTATTAATAAATAATGAAAAGAGGTGATACATATTTCTACAAGAAAAGACGGTATCGAAACGAAAAAAAAGATACTCACTGTATGCGTCCAACTGTTTCTGGAACAGGGGTATAAACAGACAACTATCTCACAGATAGTGAAAAAAGCTGGCGTTGCAAGAGGAAGCTTTCAGAACTTATTCTCCACAAAAGACGCTATTCTGATGGAACTTGTGGGCACGATGTTCAGCGGACAATTTGGAGTGGCAAAGAACATTGTTGGTGATAATATGTCGCCGATATACACATATGCAGTGGAAACTGCCATACAGATAACCCTCACTGAGCTGAATGAAAATCTCCGAGAGATCTACATTGAAGCTTACACTATGCCTGAAACGGCTGAGTATATCTATGTCCACACTACGGCGGAACTGAAACAGATATTCGGCTCGAATTTTCCGGGCTATACCGAAAGCGATTTCTATGAAATGGAAATCGGAACATCAGGAATAATGCGCAACTATATGGCAAGAAAATGCGATATCCATTTCCCGCTTGACCACAAGCTTAGACGTTTTCTGACGGCGGCAATGCGAGTGTATAAAGTACCAGAGGAAGAACAGGCAAAAGTGCTTGCATTTATCAGATCGCTTGATATTAGAGCTATCGCCACTGAGGTCATGTATAAGCTGTTTGCAATGTTGGAAATGACATTCGATTTTAAACTTTTAAAAGACGACGAAATGGGGGAAACAAGGTGAAAAAACGGTTATTGAGCATCATACTTACTCTATGTATGGTAATGTCCATTACACCATTGAACGCATTTGCGGTCACAGAATATGGCATATGGATAGGCGAAGAACAGGTAACATCTGATAAAACATGGAGCAAACAGGGCTGGAAATACGATATACAAAGCAAGACCCTGACGCTTCTTGGTTACAATATGGCGACTATAGGCAAACGCATAAACGGCAACAGCGAAAGACCCAGCCGATTTGGTCTTATATACGTTGAAGGCGAACAAGATCTGAACATAAAGCTTGTCGGCAGCATTGATCTTGGCGACAGCCCATTTTCAAGCCAAGCCGCAACCAAATACAATGAGAGCTACAGCGGAATTTATGCTCCTGACAGTAATATCACTATCATTGGCAGCGGAACGTTTTCAGCAGTAACACATGACGCAGCAATATACTGCTCAAATCTTACTATCGGCGACGGTACTGAACAAAACGCTACTAATGTATCGTGCGAAAGCTTCGGCGCTTGCATTATCGTAAAGTATAATATGATAGTTAATGACTACAGCACTGTCTGGGCTTGCGCAAACGGATCAACTGTGGGCATGAACGGCATTTATGTCGAGGGGTCGCTTTATGTAAACGGCACTAATACCACCGTAGAGGGTCGTGCTACATACAGACCTGTTAAGGGAGAGTGCACCAATTACACACACTACAGACCAAAAAATCTCACTTCAGGCGGATATTTAAACAATGCCGGTTCGACTATTGCAGGAATAATGGTATATGGAATTTTGACAGTTGACGGCAGTAAGGTCGAGGGTAACGTCTTTAAAGAGATATACAGACCACAAGAGCATGATGCAGAAAATACCTCAGGCCTTGAAGCAGGCGGTATCGTAATAAAGAACAACGCTACAGTAGAAGGCAGAAACATTAATCCGTCCACGCCGGGATACATGGAATATGGCGTAAGAGTTCACTATCACGCAATAAAATTTTTAGGCAGAGGACGTGTCCGTGCCGGAACGCAGTATGTGAATTATCAAAGCGTCAATCGTGGTTTTCTTAAACCAAGCAGCGGCATAATAACATTTTCAGGACGGCTGAAACTCTATGAAAGCCATACTTGTCCCGCTGACTTCAAGAAGTTTGCGCAGTATGGCTTCGGAGGGTATACAGAATATTATACAGAAAACATGGATGACATCTATATAAAAGATGATAATGGCCGTGGTAAAATGTCATATTTCAAGGATATGCATGATTATGAAACATTTAATTTAGCAAGCGGAATAGATCTAAAAGATATATATGAAATGGATCTGGACACCAAAGTTCCATTTGATGTAAACATACTTTCAGGCGATATCAAAATGAACATAGATATCAAAAGCGGTTTTGAGCTTCCGAAGATCATTGTCTATGACGGCGCAACTTTAAAATTAAAGACCTCCCCTGATAAAACATATAATTTCACTTATCCTATCGAGCTGAAAGGCGGCACGATAGAATTTACAAACAGTGCGATCGTGCGAGGACTTAACATTGTAGGAGAGGGCAAGGTCATCATTGATAGCGGAAACTACTCTGGAACGCTTGGCGACAACGTGGTCTTGCAGATATCAGGCGGAAGCGCTGACTTCAATGACAACGGCAAGGCTGTGGACGCAAAAGGAAACTCGGTACACAAGTACACCTATGTTGCAAGGGGTGCAGATGGCAATGAGTTTATAGGCAGTGCTAACACACGTCAGCCGCCATATGACGATTTTTATGGCTATAACCGCTCAGAAATATTCCATGACGGAAACAAGCTTCATCTCTGGCTCAAGTCACAGGATTCCATTTATGGCGTGAATGCTTTTAAAATAAAAGCTGACGGCACTCTTGAAGATGAGAACACCTATTTTAATCTGCGTTATGGAACGAATATCTTAGAGCATAGGATACCTTTTGATCCTATAACATTAAAATACTTTGTTGTGAAAAAGAACGACGTCGTTACGCTGAAAACAATGGAAAACGAGCCGTCCTCACTGCAAGACAGTGATATCCGAGTAGAATGGTACAGTGTTGAAAACGACAAGCGCACAAAAATAAATGCCCATGGCACAAGCATGTATGTGGGGCGTATGGGCAACAGTGACAATGGTACGCATTATCAGGCAGATGTATATTATTTAGGCTGGGATTCCAAGCTCAATCATTCATATACCTATGACGCATATATCTTCATTGACGAGCCGGTATTTACTGCTCCTGACAAATTCCACTTGGATAAAAAGGCAAAATTCGAGGTCACAAACAATACACCAAATGGCGCAGTACGGCTGAATTACCTATGGGAAGTGAGCAAGGACGGCGGAAAGACTTTCACCGCCATTGACGGAGAAACTTCTTCTGTTTACGAGCCTACTATAGAAAGCCAAATGAACGGCTGGCAGATAAGATGCAAAACATGGGTATCAACAGGCGACGGACAAAAAACTGAGCCGACCGTTTTCGGCCCTGTTACGATAAACTTCTCCGAAAAAGCACCGGTCATAGTAAAACACCCGCAAAGCGGTGCAACAAACGCTCCTAGCCAGCCTAAACCTGTTAAGCCCGGAGAAATAACTATCGTAATTGAACGTTACTATTTCTTCAATGTAGAAGCAACAGGCAGTGAACCGCTCCAATATCAGTGGCAGGAAAGCAGCGATAACGGAGAAACTTTCGTTGATATCCCATATACCAACGACAATTCACATTCATTAAAAGTGCGAAAAGAAAACAACGGAAAGCTTGTGCGCTGTGTTGTATCAAATGAATACGGCTCTGTAGTTTCAAATGCGGCAAAGCTTACAATATATTATTCTCCTGAGTTTACAGCCTCACTCGGCAATAAGACCATAAACAGCGGAGAAAAGGCTACGTTCACACTTCCTATCGCTCAGGGAAATCCTTACGGAGCTGAGGTGATATGGCAGGTGAGCAAGGACGATGGAAAGACTTTTGCAGACGTTACCGAAGCTGACGGAACGTTCTCTCTTGATTCAAAAGTCGTGGACGGCAAAGAAAAATGGTCGACTACATTCACCACCTGTGCAACGAACATAAGCTTTAACGGATATATGTACCGATGTACGGTCAAGAACGCTGAAAATGCGGACTATGTGGGTACTTGGGTATCAGAAAAAGCAACGCTTACAGTAATAAGAAACTGCGCAGTAGACGGACATATATTTGACGAGGGAACGATAATCTCCGAGCCGACTTGCATCAATAAGGGTGTGAAGAGGTTTAATTGCTCCGAATGTTCACAGTACAAAGATGAGCCTATAAACCCATTGGGACATGATTGGAAAGAAGCGACCTGCACAGCTCCAAAGACCTGCAAACGCTGTCAGGCTACTGAGGGCGAGCCTATCGAACACAACTTCGGCGATTATATATCCGACGAAAACGGACATTGGAAGCAGTGCAGTGAGTGCGGAACTGACAGCCAAAAGGAACTTCACGCCTACAAGTGGAATACGGAAGACGGCGAATATTGGCAGAAATGTACAATTTGCGGATATGAAACGAAAAAATCAACTATTTTGAAGATATCCATAAACGGAACTGACGAGACCTGTCCTTTAGGTGATTATGAATTTACATTTGCTCTGCCTGAGGGCTGTACTGACGTGACAGCAGGCTTCAGATTTGCAGGCGACGGTACGGAATTGGCGTTTACCGAAAAAGACGATCTTTACACCGCAAAGGTAAGTGCGTCAGATCTTGAGAGCGGAACAATGACGGTTTATGCTTCGGCAAAACTCAAAGACGGTTTTGTCATCACAGGTGAAAAAGAAGTAACCATGCTCGAAAACCATGTGGGCGGCACTGCGACTTGTATTGAAAAAGCAAAGTGCAAATTCTGTAATAAAGAATACGGCGACCTTGACTCGACAAATCACACAGGCAAACCTGTTTGGGACTTTGACAGCAAAGAACACGAGAAAAAATATGATTGCTGCGGCGAGGTGACTATCGAGAGAGAACCCCACGAATGGAACGCAGGCGAATGTACAGAGTGTGGATACAAGTGTACACATTCCGGCGGCAAGGCGACCTGCACAAAGAAAGCAACCTGCGATATCTGCGGCAGTGAATACGGCGATATCGACCCGAACAATCATGGAAAGCTCACACATATAGATAAAGTTGACGCAACACATGACAAAGAGGGAAATATCGAGTATTGGTACTGCGAAGAATGCGGCAAGTATTTCGGTGACGAGGACGGCACAAAGGAGATACAAAAGGCAGACACTATTACAGATAAGCTGAAAGACACTCCAAGTGATGACAAAAAAGATAACTCAAAGCCAGATAAGCCGAAAAACGATTCAAGCGAAATCAAGGCAGACAGCTCCACGGCTGATAAGCCTAAGAGCGAGCAGAAAAATCCACAGACCGGAAGCGGCAGTGGTATGAGCCTTTGGCTTGCAATGCTGTTGATAAGCGGCGGTGCGGCAATGGGAATAAAGAAAAAACACAAGAAATAACTGATCTCTTAACTGCACACAGCGGTTGTCTCAAACGGCAGCCGCTGTTTTTTTGATCAACATGACAAAAAATTTGTTACCCAAAGTTAAATTACCCCTTGACCTGTGGCGAAAATAGTAGTAAAATAGAAATGTAAATACAATAATTGAAAGGAATGTTCATCATGCCAAAGTTTATCGTTGAAACATCTGCACGTCACGTTCACGTTACTCAGGAAACTCTTGAAACGCTGTTCGGAAAGGGTGCAACACTTACAAAGAAGAAAGATCTTTCACAGCCTGGTCAGTTTGCTTGTGAGGAGAGAGTTACAGTTGTAGGTCCTAAGAAAGAGCTTGCAAATGTTTCTATCCTCGGTCCTGTAAGAAAAGCAGACCAGATCGAGCTTTCAGCTACAGACGCACGTTCTATCGGTGTTGCCGCTCCTATCAGAGAGTCAGGCGACACAGCAGGCTCAGGCGCTTGCAAGCTTGTTGGCCCATGTGGCGAAGTAGAGTGTTCTGAGGGCGTTATCGTTGCTAAAAGACATATCCATATGACACCTGCTGACGCTGAAACATTCGGCGTAAAGGATAAGGATATCGTTGCAGTAAAGATAGAGTCTGCAGAAAGAACAGCTATCCTCTGCGACACTGTTATCAGAGTAAGCGATAAGTTCGCTCTTGCTATGCACATTGATACAGACGAGTCAAACGCTGTAGGCGCAGGCAGAGAGCAGTACGGCGAGATAGTAAAGCTCTAATATCGCAGTACATACAACTGTTGATTTGTAGGGGCGAACAGTGTTCGTCCACCTTTTAAAAACTTTCAACCAAAAGACCGCTCATCAAAAAGCGGTCTTTTTTCATACAAAAAATACATCGCCGCAGGCGATACCATAATTCCTCACTCCTCACTCCTCATTCCTCACTAGTAGTACAACGTTTCGATTGACACAAAACTCCACCTGTGATATAATTTTCTTGTAAAACACATAACGCAAATATGGAGATCATAAAATGAATAACGATACAATAAAACTTATACGAAAAACCTCAAACGTAAATTCACTTATGGTGATAATTTTCTATATGCTTGATATCGCACTTATAAGACTTGGCGACTTAGTGGTGTACCATATCGCAGGAAAGTCCGCCTACTATGATGATATCGCTCAGCTTGTGAGCTACTGCATACAGTATCTCGTGGTTGTGCCAATAGTTCTTGTTGTATTCAGACTTGTGAGTGGCAAAAAAGAGGGGCTTAAAATAACAGCCTGTTTCAGAAAGCCCTCAATGCCTGCAAAATGGGTCGCAAAATGGATCGTCATATCATTCGGGCTTATCTACGCCGCAAATTATATCAACACATTTATTTTCTCATATGTTCAGAAAGCTTCGGGAACGAGCCTTAAAGGCGTTGACTTCACCTCAAGCGGCACTGCTCTGGGCGGCGTAACGAGCGTGCTGGCAATGTCAGTGCTCGCACCGTTTTTTGAGGAGCTTATGTTTAGAGGTACGCTTTTCAGAAATGCTGAAAAATGCGGACAGCTCACATGCATTATAATGGTGGGGTTGACATTCGGACTTTGGCATGGAAGCTATCAGCAGATACTCTATGCGGCTGTTATGGGAATGTGTGCCTGCTTTATGGTTGCAAAAACAGGGTCTATCTTCCCGTCTCTGATACTTCACTTCACCATGAACACTATCGGAGCAATTCAGAGCGTCGCACTTGGTTCCATAGACTTTGACAAGTTTGCCGCAGATCTTGAAAAAGGTCAGATCACAGGCACAGCACCAATGATAATAATTGCTGTCGCTCTTCTCTCTTTCGGTCTTATGATAGTAGGACTTGTGCTTTTCGTAAAAGAGCTTAGATATCATCGTGACAGCTTCAGGCTCATAAACTTCTGCCCTGACGTTTCACAAGGCAAAAAGATAGTCATCTATCTCACCGCTCCTGTTACCATACTCGCCTTTGCCGGGCTTATCTTCATCACAGTCCGCACAGCTTTAGGTCTTGGGATATTATAAAATACGCATAAAAATAACGCAGACTTTTTACAGCCTGCGTTATTTTTTTATCAGGAGTTATTTATTATGATTTAAGGCTTGCGATCTTCTGGTTGAGTTCCTTGATCTCGGAATCTACAGTTGCAGAATACTTCTCACGAACCTGCGTCCATGTGGACTGTACACCCTCTTCATTAACATTTGAAGCATCACTGTAGAGTGCGTCAACAAGGCACTGGTTTCCGTCAAACTGCTTTCTGTCACCGAGAGCGGAAGATATACCGTAAGCATAGTCGAAGAGCATAAGGTAATCGTCAGAAACAACGTCCATTTTCACATCATACATCTCGTCTGTCCAATTAGGGTTGTTCTCCATGAACTTGTCCTTGTTTGTCTGCTCATACTTAGGATCTGTCTTTGAAGCTCTTACGCACTCGAACCAGCACTTAACAGCTTCGCTTCTTGTTGAGCCTTTTACCCACATGAAAGCTGTCATATCAGAAGTTGTTATCTTCTGCTGATTATCGTCATACTGAGGGATAGGAACAACGCCCCAGTTCTCGCCCTCCTTTGGAGTCTGGTTGCCTGTGTAAGCCCACTCGCCCATTGCATAGAACAAGCAGTTCTGATTGAAGCAATCTCTTGCAGAGCCTACCCAGCCGTTGAGGATAAGTCCATCCTTCATCATATTATAAAGGAAGTTCTGAGCCTTTTCGATATCAGGGTCGTTAAGATTGCTTGAAAACTCGTTTGTTGCAGGATCATAGTTTACAAGACGCTTGCCTGTCTGCTGAACAACGTGCGCTCTAAAGAAGCCGTTTACACCGTAACGCTCAGTATCAGCCGGTGCGTTGCCAACATATGAGGACATGATATCCTCCCAATTTTTCCAAGTCCACTCATTGTTTACATAAAGCTCATATGGATCGTCAAGACCCTCTGCGTCAATGATATCCTTATCATAGCAGAGCATAGCAGAAGCAGAATAGCCAAGAGGTGCAACATAATGCTTTCCATTGAGCATGAACTGATCTGCTGTATCCTTTGTTGCAGACCACAAAGGCTGGCTGAAATCAACTATGCTGTCGATAGGCTGATACATATCCTTTACTACCTGTGAAGGGAATGCAAGCCACTCATACTTGAATATATCAGGAATATCCTTGTTAGCTGTGATAGCAGCGGCAAGATTATCAAACCTGTCCTCATTTGAAGTCTGCTGGAATCTTATCTTTCCGCCCTTGCTCTCAAAAAGCTGAAGCTCTGTACTCTTCTCAGGGTTGCCCTTAGTAGGGTTAAGGTCGCCCTCACCGAGATAAAGTATCTCTTTTTCAGCACCCTCAGGGATAGCCTCGATAGATTCCGTGTCAGCTACCGCAACGTTCTCTGTTGCAGAAAAATCGTCCTCCGCCTTGCTTGAAGAGTTTGATGAGCTTCCGCAACCCGCTACTCCTGTTGCCATTGACAAAGCCATTACAGCCGCTATGTACTTTTTGTAATTCATAAAATATTCCTCCATAATTCAATATTTTAGCATTATAGCTACCCATATGTAGTTAATGAGTTCATATATTAAATCTTGCTATAATTATACAACACATATAAAGCTATTGTCAATCACCATTATAGCACAATTATCAGCAATTTCATTGTACACTTTGCACAATAAAATCCATATGTATTGTTAAAGCGCAATATTACAATCAGTATCGTTTAAAATATGCGCATAAAGTTCAAATATTCAATATGCCCGTTTTGAATGAATATAAAACAGATACAAGAGCTTTTTGTAGAAAACATTAACCAAAACAGCAAAATATGTACAGCATTTATGCAGTTCGTAAAACTTTTTTCATGTAATCGTTTGATGTTTTCAGTGGTACTTGTAATTGGCGAATTATTATAGTATACTTGTTTAAGAAGATTTTTTACCGAAAGGAAATTGCTTGATATGACAGATTTTGAAAGAAACAAAACAATGGTGACAGCCAAATATGAGGCTCTCATCAACAGAAAAAACATTGTGTCAGACAGCTACAACGGAATTTATGACAGATACGTTTACCCTGTTCTGACAGCCGCACACGCACCTATTATCTGGAAATATGACATGAACCCTGAGACAAATCCATACTTCATGGAGAGATTGGGCATAAACGCAGTACTGAACTCTGGCGCTATTTATCTCAACGGCAAGTATTATCTTGTTGCAAGAGTTGAGGGCAATGACAGAAAGTCATTTTTTGCAGTAGCAGAGAGCGACAGCCCTGTTGACGGCTTCCGTTTCTGGGACTTCCCTGTTCAGCTTCCTGACACTGAACCGGAGGAAACAAACGTATACGATATGAGACTTACTCAGCATGAGGACGGCTGGATATACGGTGTATTCTGCTCAGAGAGCAAGGACAAGACTTCAAACGATCTTTCTGCCGCTACAGCTCAGGCTGGAATCGTAAGGACAAAGGATCTTAAGACATGGGAAAGACTTCCTAATCTCAAGTCCAAGTCACCACAGCAGAGAAACGTTGTACTTCACCCTGAGTTCGTTGACGGAAAGTACGCATTCTACACACGTCCACAGGACGATTTTATCGAAACCGGCTCAGGCGGAGGAGTATGCTTCGGTCTTTGCGAAGACATCACAAACCCTGTTATCTGCACAGACGAAGTTGTTATCTCACCAAGGCAGTATCACACAATCACAGAGGTAAAGAACGGTGCAGGCGCAGTGCCTATCAAGACACCAAAGGGTTGGATACACATTGCACATGGCGTAAGAAACACAGCCGCCGGTCTTAGATATGTAATTTATGTATTCGCAACTGACCTTAAAGACCCTTCTAAGCTAATCGCTTCGCCGTCAGGACTTTTCATTGCACCACACGGCAGTGAAAGAGTGGGTGACGTATCAAACGTTGCGTTCACAAACGGCGCGATCGTTCGTGAAAACGGTGACGTGTATATTTACTACGCTTCATCAGACACAAGACTTCACGTTGCGGCAACAACGATCGACAAGCTTATGGATTACACATTCAACACACCGTCAGACCCACTGCGTTCTGTTGACTGCGTAAAGCAGAGATGCGAGCTTATCAAAAAAAATCTCGAATATCTTAACAAGTAATATATCAAACACAAACAGACGGCTTCTGCTGTCTGTTTTTTTGTACACTAAAACTTTCTTTAAGTCTGCCATATCCGTGCATAAATATTGCACTACCCATGTAGGGGACGTCGTTTCGACGTCCCGTGGTTGTTTGCCCGACGAACTATACGTTATCCGCACAACGTTTTCCGCACGGCATGTCTACACAAATCTGTGAAAAAGCCAAAACTTTGACACTTCCAGAAACGGGACGTCGAGGGCGCCATCCCCTACAATTATGCTATGGTTTGTCTGCCGCAAAATTGCTGAGTCCCTTTACCGCAACTTTTTTATATACCCTCTTGCAATCATCCACAATCTATGGTATAATTAATCAATAAAAGCACAATATATGCAATATCACGCACAAAATTTTCTCTTAACTAAGGAGTGTTTATAATGAGATGTCCTTTTTGCAACTATGAAGATACAAGAGTAATAGATTCACGTCCAAGCGAGGGAAAAAAGCGTCGCCGCCGTGAGTGTCCGAAATGCGGAAAGCGTTTCACTACTTATGAGGTGGTGGAAAAGCCACAGCTTATGGTATACAAGCGTGACGGCTCGTTTGAGCCTTTTGACAGACAGAAGCTTATAAAAGGCATTCAGAACGCTATCAAAAAGCGTCCAGTCAGTGTTGATGATATGAAAAACCTTGTTGACGATATAGAGAACACCTTTGCAAACAAAATGCAGACTGAGACCACCACCAGCGAAATAGGCGATATGGTGCTTATGGGTCTTAAAAAGCTTGACCACGTTGCATATGTGCGTTTTGCTTCCGTTTACAAGGACTTCTCTGACGTTGATTCGTTCATTCAGATAATCACTGAGCTTTCTGACAAGAAGAAATAAATAAGAGCGTTCCGATAATTTTCGGGACGCTTTTTTGCACAAAAAAAGCGGACAGCCAAAGCCGTCCGCCATATTTTTCATATTGTATTAAAGCTGTGTATCAACAAAAATTGTATAGATAGCCTTCATTGCAGATTCAAAATCAGCCTCGTTTACACCGATGATGATGTTAAGCTCGCTAGAGCCCTGATCTATCATCTTTACGTTTACATGAGCGTGTGCAAGGGCTGAGAATATTCTGCCTGCTGTACCTCTGTTTGACTTCATTGCACGTCCCACAACTGCAATAAGCGCAAGGTCTGTTTCAATATCAATTGTATCAGGGTGACAGTTTCTGTGCAGACCTGACATTATCTCCTGCTCCTTTGGAGCAAACTCTGCCTGATGAACAACGACAGACATTGTGTCGATACCCGATGGCATATGCTCAAAGCAGATTCCGTTCTTCTCGAATACTTCAAGCACTCTTCTGCCGAAACCAAGCTCTGCGTTCATCATATCCTTTTCGATATTAACTACAGTAAAGCCCTTCTTTCCTGCTATACCTGTGATCGTGAATGCAGGCTTCTGAGATGTGGACTCAACGATCATTGTACCCATATCCTCAGGCTTGTTTGTGTTCTTGATGTTTATTGGGATACCTGCTTTTCTTACAGGGAAAATAGCGTCCTCATGAAGTACGCCTGCACCCATGTAAGAAAGCTCTCTCAGTTCCTTATATGTTATGGTAGTTATAGGCTGTGGGTTGTCGATAATTCTAGGGTCGCATACCAGGAAGCCTGATACGTCTGTCCAGTTCTCATAAAGATCAGCGTTTACTGCTGCGGCAACGATAGAACCTGTTACGTCAGAACCGCCTCTTGAAAATGTCTTGATAGTATCGTTTGGCATTGAGCCGTAAAAACCGGGGATCACCGCATTGTCAAGTGTAGCAAGTCTTTGAGGAAGCACCTCGTTGGTTCTTGCAGAATCAAACTGACCCTGATCGTTAAAATAGATAACATCGGCAGCGTCAATAAAGTTATATCCAAGATATTTAGCAAGAACGATACCGTTAAGATACTCGCCACGGGAAGCCGCATAGTCACGTCCTGCCTTTCCGATAAAGCAAGCCTTGATAGTTTCAAACTCCTTTTCAAGAGAAAGGTCAAGACCCAGATCATTGATTATGCCGTAATATCTTTCCTTGATAGCGTCGAACTCGCTGCTGAAATCCTTGCCCTTTGCAGCAAGATCATAGCAGCCGTAAAGCATATCAGTTACCTTTGTATCGTTTGAAAATCTTTTACCAGGAGCAGACGGCACAACAAATCTTCTTGAGCTTTCCGCTGTGATTATCTCCTTTACCTTTTTGAACTGCTCAGCACTTGCAAGAGAGCTTCCACCGAATTTTACAACCTTTGTCATTTCACAAACCCCTTATAAACTATAGAATTATTCCTGTCTGCGTACTTTTCCCACGCTGACGTTACAATAAATAGTATACCGAATTTGCGTGATTAAGTCAATGTATAAATGGACTAATTTTTATAGTTTTTTTGGTGTATGTTTGTGAAATACGCTTGTATTTGTATGGCGGACAACTCATACTTATCTGTCTGCCTATTATCTGTAATGTTCGTCTATCCACTTATCATGTTTTCGTGAAAGAAAACCCCAGCGTTCTTCAACACAAAATGCAGCAGATAAAACAAGCGGCAAAGAAAGCAGCACAGCCGCAATAATAAGAATAGCCATATTACTTACGTTCACAAGAACGCCTCCCGTCTCGGTTTTGTTATGACTATATTATAGCGTTCCTCACTTAAACAGACCTTAATGCAAAGTGAAAACCATGTGAAAAAAAGCCCCGTCCGAAGTCAGGGCTTTTTTCATCAGACTGCTTAAACCGTCACAGCCTGAGTATTATTCTTTTTAAGCACCTCAATAAAATCTTTTTCAGGAACAGGCTTTGAGAAGTAGTATCCCTGAATGAAATCACAGCCCATGCCAAGAAGCGTGTCGAGCTGATGCTTGTCCTCGATACCCTCGGCGACTATCTGCATATTGAGCTTCTTTATCATCGCCACTGTACTCTCAATGGCGATATGCGCCTTTTCGCTCTTGAAACATTCCCAGACTATTTCCTTTTCAAGCTTGATAAACCTGAAAGGCAGGCTGAGAAGATATGTCATATTTGAATATCCCGTACCATAATCGTCAAGTGCAAACTTCACACCATAATCGGAAAGGGTCTTGATGTTTTTCTCCATAATGTGCGGAGTATACACCGCCGCAGTTTCCGTTACTTCAAGACAAATAGACGATGGGTCTACCTTGTATCTGTCCATAATGCTGAGAAGCTGCTCTACAAGGTCAGATTGCATACACTGGACTACCGACAGGTTTACCTGCACATATTCGATACCAAGTGAAGTTCCCACGCCTTTCTTTATAAAACGGCAGGCTTCCTCGAAAACATATTTGCCTATTTTGAGTATCTTGCCGTTTTCCTCAGCTATAGGAATAAATTCCTGTGGAGGGATAAATCCAAGCTTTTCATCCTTAAGCCTAACAAGGGCTTCACAGGAAACTATCTTGTTTCTTGAACTTGAATATATCGGCTGATAGTATACCTCAAAGCCACGATTATCCAGAGCCTTGTCTATTGCATTCTCTACCTCGCTTCGACGTTTGCTGTCATAAAAGTTTATGTCAGTTGCATGAAGAAGTCTTTCCGTTTCAGGTTCACGATGCTTGAACTGCTCGATAAAGTCCACCAGCATATCTGCATTGTCAACGTCCTCAGGGCAGTCGATACGCATAAAGCAGGCTGTTATCAAAGTATCAACAGTACCTATATTCCAGTTTTCAGACAGCTTTTTCCTTATCGCACGATAGGTTTCCCCCACCTTTTCAGAATCCTTCGGGAACATAAGAGCAAAGCATTCGTCCTCCAAATAAAAACCATCGCCCAGATTAACAAAGTTATAAAGATAGTCGGAAAAGCTTCTTAACAGAGAGTTGGAAAAACGTCCGCCAAAGGTTTTCATAAGCATTTTGAAATCCGGTATCCTTATGAGCAATAATGTAAAATCAGAAGCTGAGGCATATTTTATGGAACACCTATTGACAAAGCTGCTCCAGTTGAGCATTTTTGTTCCCTGGTCTATCATATCGTCCTGACTTTGCAAAGTGAACATTATTAGAAGCATACATACAGACGCCGCAAAGCACTCCACAAGAAGATGTTTATTGATCATCTGAACAATCACTGCCACTACCGTCATTGAGATAAAGGCTGTTATAGAAGTGACCACCTGTCTTGAGAGCATACTTCTATTACCCATTGCGTAAACGATGCCAAATATAAGATAATAAATCGCCACAATGTATGTAAATGGCTGAAGAGTGCCGCGATGATAACCGCCTTGACTATCCACATAGATGATAAAATGTGTTGCAGGCGTCGTAATTACCAACAAAAGATCAACGATCATCGGTGTATATAAAAAGCTTTTGAAAAGTGCCGACATCTCTTTAAAGCCGTCCGTCAGGAAAAGTATATAGATCACAAATAGAAACGGAATAAGATTATGTGTAAAATAATAAGCCGTATGGAAGAAGGTTTTAAGCCCTATGCCCCATTCACCGGTAGACAACACGCTTAAAATATCCAACACAGTTGACAAAGCCGAGTCGCCCACGAGAATGCCAAAGACCTTATTCTTACTGCACGGAATACGCTTTTTGAAATAGAATACCACTCCTGTGATAGCATATATCACAAGGGCACATATATCATAATGGATAACATAACCCACAACGCAGACCTCCCCATATTATTATGATAATATTTTAACATAACTCTGTTATGGCTTCAACCGATTTAACAAAAAGTTATATTTTTTTTGTTTGTGTGCATAACTTACATATAAATAGAAGTCCGAATTTATAGGTTTTGTCAATTATTATCTATTCGTGGTAATGCTTATTCCTGCTGTTTGTAAATCAGATATCACAAATATTTTAACATCATCCAAAAGCTTTACTCCAAAAATGAAAAGTTAGAAAAACGACAATAAATTAACTTGCGACAAAAAATTATACATAGTTTTAAATGATTTTTAAATTTGTCGGTTTGACTTGACTAATAAACATCTTGGGATTATAATAAAAACGTGGTAAGAATCTGTCATAAGACTTGTAAAAAACCGGTCTTTTGACAGAGTTTCTGTATATACCTAAATAATTAGTTCTTACTAATCTTTAAAGACGAAAACAGGAGGTAATAATTATGTTAAAATGTTTTAAAGACGAGAAATTTTGGTGTGCAGTAGGCGGAGCAGCCGCAGTTATTCTTGGCAAGAAAGTCGTAAAGGCTAAGAAAACAAGGGAGCTTGCCGTTACAGGTCTTGCAAAGGGAATGAAACTCAAGAGCGACGCTCAGTCAGCATTGAGAAGCATGAAGGACGAAGCGTCAGACATCTGCTATGACGCTAAGGTCGAGGCAGGAATAGATAACGAGGAAGAAGTAACTGAATAATGAAAGCTCAGATCGTTTATGACAAGCCCTGCCGCATACGTTTCCGCTGTGGTAGCAACGCTTTCACAAAAGAACTTGAACGGTCGATACATAAGCTTGTTATGTCAAACCCGTGGGCGATCGCCTGCGAGGCTCACTATGAGAACGGCGGAATACTTATACGCTATAAAGAGGGTCACAGAGCCGAAGCTGTCGAACTTGTAAGAAAGCTCAGAGGAAACGACCTAGCACCTGTCAGCGACAATCAGTATGACACCGAGGAGATAGACAGAACATTCAAATCTGACCTTGCAAAGCTTGTGATGCAAAGATATATAAGAAAAGCTATTCTACCTGCACCTATAGGCGCAGCACTTATCGTGTACAGCGGACTTAAATACATAGCAAAGGGCGTAAGCGCACTGTTTGACGGCAAGCTTACAGTTGAAGTGCTTGACGGAGCGTCAATAAGCGCTTGTCTTATCCAGAAAAATTACAATACGGCTGGCACTGTCATGTTCCTGCTTTCTGTATCAGGCTTGCTGGAGGATTACACAAGAGCGAGAACAAGAGCCGCCCTTACCGACAGCTTGGCGATAAAGGCAGATCAGGTATGGCTGGCAGGCAAGGACGCTGATACTCTTATACCAATGTCACAGCTTCAGGTGGACGATTGCATAAGAGTTCGCACAGGAAGCGTTATTCCTGTTGACGGTCAGATAACCGAGGGCGAAGCTTACATAAATGAAGCTTCCATGACAGGCGAGCCTCTTGCGGTCATGAAGAGCGCAGGAGCAAGCGTATTTGCGGGAACAGTTGTCGAGGAAGGCTCAGTTGTGATAAAAGTTCGCAAGCTTTCTTCCGACACAAAGATAAGCAAGATAATCGAGCTTATCGACAACTCAGAAAACCTTAAAGCAGGGGTGCAGAGCAAAGCGGAGCGTCTTGCGGACTCTATCGTGCCGTACAGCTTCCTTGCCTTTGGTCTTACACTGCTGTTTACTAGAAATGTCACAAAAGCAGTTTCCGTTCTTATGGTGGACTATTCCTGCGCTATCAAGCTTTCAACGCCTATAGCCGTTATATCCGCTATTAAAGAAGCCGCTGATGACGACGTTACGGTAAAGGGTGGAAAATATCTTGAAGAATACGCACTTGCCGATTCTATCGTTTTTGACAAGACCGGCACTCTTACAAACGCTGAGCCTGTGCTTGAAAAGGTAATATCTCTTGGGGATTACTCCGAGGCGGAAACGCTGAAAATTGCGGCTTGCCTTGAAGAGCACTTCCCTCACAGCGTAGCGAGAGCTATAGTAAAGGGTGCGGCCGACAGAGATATCGACCATGCCGAGGAACACGCCGAAGTGCAGTATATAGTTGCCCACGGAATTTCAACAACGCTTCACGGCAAACGTGCTATCATAGGAAGCAGGCATTTTGTCTGCGAGGACGAGGGCATAGAGATAACAGACGAACAGCAGGCCGAGATCGACGAAAAGTCGGGAGCTTGCTCAGTGGTTTATCTTGCTGTAGGCGACAAGCTCACAGGTGCGCTCTGCATAAGCGACCCGCCCAGACCTGAAGCTGAGGAAGCCGTTAAACAGCTCAAAGAAGCAGGCATAACAAATATCATTATGCTCACAGGCGACAGCGCAAAGACTGCCGAGATAACTGCGCAGAAGCTCGGCATATCAGATTTCAGGGCGCAGGTTCTCCCTGAGGACAAGCACAGATATGTGGAACAGCTCAAAGAGCATGGACACAGAGTAATAATGGTAGGCGACGGAATAAACGACGCTCCAGCCCTTGCGGCGGCGAACGTTTCTGTTGCAATGAGCGATGCTTCCGATATAGCAAAGGAAACTGCCGATATCACAGTTCGTGGTGCAGACCTTACACAGCTTGCGGCTATAAGACAGCTTAGCGAAAAGCTAATGCACCGAATAAACAGTAACTACAGATTTATACTGCTGTTCAATTCAGTGCTTCTGCTGTCTGGAGCTTTCGGGCTTTTACAGCCGTCAGCCTCAGCGCTTCTGCACAACGCTTCAACAATGGCGATCTGTGCAAAGAGCATGACTCCTTTAGAGGATAAAAAACGCAAAAAGAAAAACAAGTAAACAAAATATAAAGAGCGAATGATCGTAACGTCATTCGCTCTTTTTGCATCTTAATAAATGTAACGCTTTTTCTTAAATTACTTAGCAGGTGTACAGTAGCAAATAGAATAAACTGTTATATCACCGTTTTTTGCCGCAGCATGAAGCTGATCCAGCTTATCAAAACCTGCACCAAGCTCCTTTACACAGTCTGCATATGTGAACTTAGCATAGTAATGATTATTCGCTCTGCCTGTTTCGCTAGGCTGAACTCTTGCCCAGTTTGCTCCTCCTGACCAGCTCTGGAGAATAAGCTCAAGCTCGTTCTCTGCACCCGAATACTCAACATAGAAATAGCCATTTGCAGAAAGATACGAAACATCAAAACTGCCATAATTTTTTGAAGTCATAACTGAAACTGCCTGACCCCATGAGCCACATGATTTTGCACCCCAGAAAATAGATACATATGGATCCTGCTCCGGCTTATCAGGGTCAACAGGATCTACCGGATCAACCGGCTCTGTTGACTTTCCGACAATATACTTAACACTAAGAACTTCGATATCTCCGTTAGCCGCACCAACATGGAAGCGGTCTACTTTAGAGAAATCTGTTGTTCCGAACGCCGCCGCAACATCGTCGTAGCTGTACTTTGCGTATACAATGCCGTCCTTTTCTGTTACCTCAGTTGGTGAAACTCTCGCCCAGTCTGCACCGCCTGACCAACTCTGGAGAATGACCTCCGCCTTGTCTGTGCCGCCCTTGAACTGAACTTCAAAATATCCGTCCTTTTCGATAACTGAGCTGTCAAAGCTGCCGCCCTCCTTAGTTGTGGAAAGTGTGATAGCCTGACCCCAGCCTGATGTCTTTGCCGAGCCTGTGAAGATAACAGTTTCCTTTTTGTCACTTACCTCGCCAGTTGCAGGGATAACATCTGTCTTTATAACCTTGCCGCAAGTTGTACACTCAGTGTGCTTTGAGCCATTTTCTGTCGCAGTAGCCGCCTTGTCGATTATCCATGCGCTTTCGCTGTGACCTGTCGCAGGGATAGTTTCAGTGTACTTTTCACCGCATGAGCAAGTGTATACCTTTTCGCCGTCAGCTTCGCAAGTTGCAGCCTTTGTTGATGTGAGGGTATAGCTGTGTCTGTGACCGATAGGGTCGGTGTAATCGTCCTTCTTTGTCTCGCCGCATGAAGCGCAGGTGTAGATAGTGTAACCCTTTTCGTTCTCTGTAGGAGCAACTGTCTCGCCCTTTACCCAGCTGTGACCCTTTGCAGGGATAGTTTCAGTGTACCTGTCTCCGCAAGTACAAGTGTAAATTCTCTCGCCATCTGTTGTGCAAGTAGCTCCTTTTGTTACCTTTGCGGTGTAGCTGTGAGTGTGTGATGACTTAACATTCTTGACAGTGAGTGCAAATGTATCTGTGCTTCCGTCTGAGAATGTGTAAGTAAGTGTGTAATTACCATTTGTAAGCGTCTTGAGCCAGCTTTCGTTGAGCATTATCTGACTTCCGTTTGTGGAATAATCTAAGCCGCCTGCAAGCTTCTTGCCGTTTGCTGTGATAGACTCAACGCTCTTTCCATAAAGCACAAGGTCTGTTCTCACACCGCTTGGAGCATCAGCGTCAAATATGCCTGACTTTGTGGAAAGGTGTGGCTTCTCGATCTGTCCGTCCTCATAGAAAACAACATCGTCTATGTAAACTGTACCTGTCTTTTGAGCAGAATCTCCGCCCATATAGAACGAAAACTGGTTAAGCTTTGATGTATCAAGATTTCCGCCCGACTGCCAGCTTGGCGCTTTAAAGTCAGCGAATGGTATCTTGATAGTTTTTCCGCCTGCGAAATCAAGTGCTATCTGCGCTTCAAAATAATTGTCGTTTGCGTCTCTAAGCTGAACAGTAAGGCTGTTGCCTGTGCCGTCCCCCTCTACCCAAAGCTCAACGCCTGCAAATGATGAAGCATTTCTTACTGCAATAGGGTGGTTTACTCCGCAGTAGCCGTTTGGCGAGCCGATATCATATCCGAAAGCAAGCGCCTTTGAACCGTTCTTTGCAGCAAGAGAAAGTGAAACTTCATTGCCGCCTGTGTTTCTTGAATAAGACGACCAAAGTGCCTTATCATTTGAATAGCTCTCAAATGTGTCAAGCTCATCAAGGCCTGTGGTGTCGGAAACATTTATTGTAAGCTCCCTATCCTCGCCCTCATAGAAATCGAACTTAAGCGTCACAATGCCTGCTGAAAGCGTCTTGAGATATGCACTTTTAAGGGTCACAGTGTCGCCCGAAGTTGTGTAATCTGTACCCTCTGCGAGTGCTTTTCCATCAGCAACAATGCCTCTGAACTCGCTCGTCTTGCGATCCATGGTGATATCAACATCACTGCACTTCTTAGGGTTTACGTCAACAGAGATTATCTCAGGAGAGATAATAGGCTTAGGGATAGAGCTGTCGCTCACCGTCAGATTGAACTTAGGCTGATTGCCGCCTGTTGTGAGTATCCTGCACGAATACTTTGCAAGCTCCTGCCTTTTAAGATAAGAAGCCTTGATAGTAACAGCGTTGCCACTTATGGTGTAATCGTCTGACGAGAGTTTCTTTCCGCCGACCTCAACACCGCTTATGCTGCCCTCTTTCATAGAAACATTCACCACAACGTTACCTGACTTACTTCTGTCAAAACTGTATGTAGACTTGTCAGTGGTGTTTACAATGTTCTTCTTTTCCATTTTTGCAGCAGCGTTCATCATAAGAGTTCTTGTGCTGTCCGTCTTTTCGATACCCTCAGGGCCGTAAACGGTGTAGCCGTCGTAGTCCTGATAAAGAGTGCCGTCATCAAGATAGGAAGCTATCATCCAGTAGTTGAAGCCCTGATATTCGACACCCTCATAGTAGTCCCCTGTTACAATATCCAGCCAATCGGAATAAGCGGCGTCACGCTTTGTTTTGTCTGTAAGACCGAATTCCTCAAAGATAATAGGCTTGTCAGCGGAAGATGTGGTCTGGGCATGGCGCTTTATCCACTCGAGGTCATCATCGCCAAGGTCAAAGCCCCACTGATCAACGTACATATGCGGTGTGCCAAAGTCTACAGTGTCGATAGTCATAAGCTTGTCAAAGTCAACACCGTAGTAGCCTGAATATGCGGAAGACGGAAGATCTTGCCTTGCAGCTTCCTGATAGCCAAGGTTATAAAAGCCCTCGTCGCCAACAGATACCATGTGATAAGGGTCGATAGACTTTACATATGCTGACATTTCCTTTGCCCAGTTATAAAGAATATCGTCCTTGCAGAACTCGTCAACAGTACATCTCGGCTCGTTTGAAAGCTCCCAAGAAAAAACAGCTTCAGAATCCATAAGCTTCTCGCCTGTGTAGTAGTTGGTGTGATTTAACAAAGTCTTGATATAATCCTTATACCAACCCTTGATAGTTTCATTAGTGTAAAAATCGCAGGTGTCCTTTTCGTCCACTTTGCTATTGCCAACGCTCTTGCCCTGTGACATCTGATACCACTTTACATACTGACCCATTCCGCCGAACGCTTCCCAATAGTTCGTGAAAGTGATAACAAGCTTCATATCATGTTCTTCAGCCTGCTTGATAACATAATCAAGATGTCTCAGGCCGTCCTCGCCCTCATTCACAATAGGCTTGCCAGCCTCATCGTCCCAATACTGGAAGTAAACTCCGTCCTTTTCGCCCGTTCCGTCATTGTTGCCCTCAAAGGTCTCATGACCAGACTGCGAGTCGATCTCGCCTGTTTTCTTACCAACGTCAAGATTTCCCCAAATTCTTATTACTTTAAGCCCCATTTTTGAAGCGTCATCGAAAACATTCTTTACCTCACTCTTTGACTTATAGGTGAGATAATAACAGTTCGTGCCGCCGTAATAGTAAGGGCTTCCGTCACACATAAACTTTGAGCCGTCAGCGTAAACAAATCCCTCTGGGTGTGTCGCCGCATACTCCGCATATGCGCTGATATCTGCGAAAGGCACAATGCTAACAGCCATTGCAGCAGCCGCCAGAGCCGCAGAAAATCTTCTCATTACTCCTGTCATAACCATACTCCTTTTTCATTACTTTAGCTAATTTTGATTAATTTAGCTTGTCGAATTATTGCGTTTTAACTTTATCACAAACTTAATTTAATGTCAATCTCTTAAAACGATTAAGTAAGCAAGTTTTTAAAAATCAATGTTTTTCACAAATAAAGAAGCATGAACTTAGTACATTGTGCTATAAGTAATCATCATTTTATATTATTTTTGTCTTTCATTGCCAAAGAAAACAATAGTTAAAAAACGTTTACATTTCATATTAACATCAAACGTTTAAGATAAACAAATTAACAAATGCAATTTACACGCAAAACAAAGCCGAGCATATCACTTCAAAATGATATGCCCGGCTATACAAAAAAGATATTCAATACACTTACCATGCCTAAAGATGAGCCCTATGTAAACATAAAAAAACACCTATCCAAGTGCCACATCAAGTATCATCATAAGCACAAAGCCCAGCGCAAAAACTATAGTTCCAATATTGGAGTGTGGTTTTTCCGACATTTCAGGAATAAGCTCCTCCACCACGACATAAATCATAGCACCTGCCGCAAAGCTTAGAAGATACGGCAAAACAGGGATTATAAACTGTGCCAAAAGTATCGTCAGCACAGCCCCAACAGGCTCGACAACTCCCGATAAAACGCCGTAAACAAAGGCTTTTCCCTTTCCCATACCCTCCGAACGCAGTGGCATGGATATTATCGCACCCTCTGGAAAGTTCTGTATTGCGATACCAAGGGATAATGCCAACGCACCAGCGGCGCTTATAGCATGATGGTCAGCCGCCCAGCCTGCATATACAACGCCAACAGCCATTCCTTCGGGGATATTGTGAAGCGTCACCGCAAGCACAAGCATCGTTGTGCGCTGAAAACTGCTTTTCGCTCCCTCAGGCTCGGTGGCATTCATGTGAAGATGCGGTATAACTCTATCGAGAAAAAGCAGAAAAAACACTCCAAGCATAAATCCAACCGCCGCAGGAACAAACCTCAGTCTACCCATTTTCGCTGATTGCTCCATAGAGGGTATTAGCAAGCTCCACACGCCTGCCGCCACCATTACTCCTGCCGCAAAGCCTGTCAAGGCTCGCTGGACAAGATAATGCAGATTTTTCTTCATGAAAAGCACACACGCCGCACCAAGAGATGTACCCAAAAACGGTATCAGAATGCCTTTAAAAATAGTCATGCTCATTGTTCTTCACTGATATGCTTCTTCAATGCCGCAAAGCTCTCGTCAGACAAAACGTGTTCTATCTTGCAGGCGTCATGTTCAGATATTTTTCTGTCAACACCAAGACTTACAAGCCACTCTGTCAATACAAGGTGCTTTTCGTAGATCTTTTCCGCAACATATCTGCCGTCGTCAGTAAGAGTAATGAAGCCGTTTTCGTCCATTGTGATGAACCTTCCCTCACGAAGTATCTTCATAGCGTTTGATACGCTGGGTTTTGTAACGTTCAGCTCCCTTGCAACATCAATGCTCCTCACCTCGCCGTTTTGCTTGTTCCATAAAACAAGTATCGCCTCCAAATAGTCCTCCCCTGACGTGTGAATGTTTCCCATTTGTATGCCCCTTTCTTTGTTAGCTATAGCTAACTTGTATCTTAAAAATTACTGCACGCCACGAAGCTAAGCCTATCAAAACAAAATGCCTTTTCAAAAAAAGCTTTTTGCAAACTTAGCCGCACTCTTCTCGTGCAGTATCAAAAGTATAGAACATCAGTTAATGTATGCTAACTGATGTTTATTATATCACAGAAAATATGTTTTGTCAAGCAAACAAAAAAGCCGTGACAAACCTTTTCATCTGCCACGACTTTATGCATAGCTATTTACTTGAATCTTGCAAAAAATCCTTTTTTCTCATAAGGCTCTCTTTCAGCGGAAATAAAAGTGTAGCCTGTTTTCTCAACTGCTTCTTTAAGCTTTTCATCAGGGATATCCTCATCAACTATAGCCACAGTTTCGCCCTTTGCATGGGAAGAGCTAACCTTTTTCACCTTGAAATTCTGCCTGAAAGTGTCATTCATATGCGATTCACACATTCCGCACATCATTCCGTCTATTTTTACAGTTATCTTTTCCATTTCTGACCCTCCAACGCTTATTAGGTTAGAATTTGCTAACCATGCTTATTGTAACACAGCCTATAGCTTTTTTCAAGTCAATAATGTAAATTTTATTCTGCTGTTTGTCTGTTGTTCTCCGCAAGAAGATAATTCTTCACTTCCCAAAGCTTTTGAGAAAGGTCAACATAATAAGTGTGCGGATTTTCAAATCGTGTGATCTCGTCCCAAAGAGTGTCTATCTCAGCCGCCGCATACTTTACGATATCCTCATATGCAGGCTTCTTGTATACGCACTTGCCGTCCTTGAATATCTGCTGCTGTATAGGCTTTGCCTCAAAGTTTGTGACAACCTTTTTCTTCCATGTGAACTGTGGGTCAAAAAGCGTAAGGGGTCTGCTTTCATCTATCACCTCGTCATGAACACACAACAGGTCAGCCACAGCCTTGTGGTTGTCCTTGTCATAAATTCTGTAAAGCTTTTTGAAGTGCGGAGTGGTTATCTTCGCCACGTTTTCAGAAATCTTTATCTTAGGCTGAATATTGCCATCATCGTCCTCCACAGCCGCAAGCTTGTAAACTCCTCCGAAAACAGGCTCGCTCTTTGCAGTGATAAGTCTTTCGCCCACTCCGAACATATCCACCTTAGCGCCCTGATATATCATATCTCTTATGAGATACTCGTCAAGGGCGTTTGAGGCACATATTTTGCAATCAGGATAGCCGGCATCATCGAGCATTTTTCTTGCTTTCTTTGAAAGATATGTTATATCTCCCGAGTCTATCCTTATTCCCACAGGACGGCAGCCCATAGGCTTCAGCACCTCGTCAAAAGCCTTTATTGCGTTAGGCACACCGCTTTTCATCACATTATAAGTGTCCACAAGCAGAACAGTGCCATTAGGATAGCACTTACAGTAAGTCTTGAAAGCTTCAAGCTCGCTGTCAAACATCTGCACCCATGAATGTGCCATTGTGCCTGTTGCATTAAAGCCGAAAAGCTGGTCTGTGATAGTGCAGGCTGTGCCTGAGCAACCGCCTATGCCTGCGGCTCTTGCACCAAGTATGGCAGCGTCTGCACCATGAGCACGTCTTGAACCAAACTCAGATACCGCCCTGCCCTGAGCTGCCCTTACAATACGGTTAGCCTTTGTTGCAATAAGCGTCTGATGATTTATGCAAAGCAGAAGATACGTTTCCACAAGCTGCGCCTGAACAGCAGGGGCTCTAACTGTGATGATAGGCTCGTTTGGGAACACAACAGTACCCTCAGGCACAGCAAATATATCTCCTGTGAAGCGGAAATCCTTAAGATATTCAAGGAAGCCTTCGTCAAAAATGCCCTTTGAGCGCAGGAACTCTATGTCCTCTTCGTCAAAATGAAGATTTTCGATATAGTTTATGACCTGCTCAAGACCGCAGGCAATGGCGAATCCGCCGCCGTCAGGTATCTGTCTGAAAAACAGATCAAAATAAGATATCTTTTCCTGCATACCGCTTACAAAGTAGCCGTTTCCCATTGTCAGCTCATAAAAATCGCACAGCATAGTGTAATTGAATTTGTCCATTTTGCTCTCTCCTTTTCAGCTTATAACAAGAGGGACTAATGTCCCTCCTTGCTGTTTTACAATATTATATCACGCCACAGGTGCAAAAACCTGAACTAAAGCGCAAACTTTTCTGAATATTCAGCCAACAGCTTCTCGTAATAGTCAGGACCGTTTCTGTGAAGCTTATCAAGATATTCATGCTTTTTAAGGCTGTTATATTTCTCTTGGTTTGCAATAAGATAGACCGCAATATTTGAGCAGTGGTCTGATATTCTCTCAACATTTGTGAGTATATCAAGGAAGTTCACACCCACCTCGATGTTGCAAAGACCATTCTTAGACCTGTCGATATGAACAGCCTTAAGCTCCTCAACAAGTCTGTCTACTACTTCTTCAAGTGGCTCGATCTCCTTGAGAACGTTCATATCCCCTGTCTTTGTGGCTTCGATAGCAAGCCCGATTATCTCCTGAATGGCGTTGCACACAACGTCAAGCTCGTGCTTCGCCTGCTCAGAAAAACCGATCTCCTTTTCATAAAGAACATCCGCAGTTTCATATATGTTTATAGTATAGTCACCTATTCTCTCATACTCTGAAATAAGGTGGAAAAGTGCTGTAACAGTTCTCGACTCATCCTCGTTCAGACCGCAGTCGTTGAGCTTTATAAGATATGAACCTACTCTGTCCTCAAGCCTGTCGATAAGCTCCTCACGCTCTTTTATCTTGTCGATAGACTTAAGGTCATACTTGTCATAAAGCTCTCTTACCGATATGAAATTCTTCTGTGCCAGCACGCCCATTTGAACAACTGCCTCTGTAGCCTGTGCGATAGCAACGTTTGGAGTAACAAGAAATCTGTCGTCAAGAAGATCCTCCTTAGTGAAAGTATCATCGTCCTCAGCGTTCTTCTTATCTCTGATAGTCCATTCGGCAAGCTTTTCAAGCACTGTATAGAACGGCAGAAAGATTATAGTTACCACAACATTGAAGATAGTATGGAAGTTTGCGATGCTTCCCGTTGTAAAGCTATTATTCCAGAACGGAAATCCTATTGTATACTGAATGATATAAACGCCGATAAGAAAGATTATAGTACCGATAAGGTTGAAATAGAAGTGTATCATAGCGGCTCTCTTGGCGTTCTTTGAAGCACCTATACTTGAAATAAGAGGTGTAGCACAAGTACCGATGTTAGTACCCATTATGATAGGAAATGCGGAAGCGAATGTGATAGCGCCTGACACTGAAAGCGCCTGCAAAATGCCTATAGAAGCGGCCGATGACTGTATGATAGCCGTGAATATCGCACCCACCAATACGCCCAGAACAGGGTTTTTAAGCACCGCAAAAAGCTGCTCGAACTGCGGAAGCTCTGCCAGCGGAGCGATCTTCTCCTGCATAAGTATCATTCCGGTAAAGAGGATACCTATGCCCATCATTATCTCGCCCACGTTCTTTGTCTTGTTCTTCTTTCCCACCATTATGATGATAAGACCGATAACGATAAGTATAGACGAAAAATTCGACGGCTTGCAAAGCTGTAATATAGCAGGACCGCTGCTGTCGCCCTCAAGGTTTGTGAGCCTTAATATCTGCGTTGTCATGGTCGTTCCGATATTTGCGCCCATGATTATTCCAACTGCGCCCTTAAGCTTCAAAAGGCCTGCGTTTACAAGTCCCACCACGATAACAGTAGTTGCAGACGATGATTGCACCGCTGCTGTTACCAATGCACCGAAAAGTATTCCTGAGAACACATTTCCCGTCATTTTCGCAAGGACCTTCTCCATAAGTCCGCCCGAAGCCTTTTCAAGTCCCGAACTCAATATGGTCATTCCGTATAAAAACAGACCAAGTCCGCCCGCCATTCCGATAATGTTAAAGATACTCAAATCAATTCATTCCTTTTCTTGTTTTTTCCACTGCACAACGTCCGAGCACGCCCCTGCGCACCCCATTACTTACCTTACCTTTACGCCGATTTTACTTAATAAATAAAACAAAGCCAAAGCCTGCACGGATATCCCGCAAGGCTCTGACTTTGATAATTATTTCTTTCCTGCCACCACAAGTCTGTTCATGGCACGTCGCAGCTTCTGCTCCGCCCTTTCAAACTCTTTCTGGCTAGCATTTTCTCTGAGCTTGTTCTCTGCCGCCGCCTTTGCCTTTTCGGCTCTTGCAACGTCTATCTCATCAGCCCATTCGATAGCAGATGTCACCACTGTCACACCGTCAGCAGACACCTTTATAAGCCCTCCCGAAATAGCGGCTGTTCTGAACTCACCTTCTATTTTGATACGGAAAGGAGAAGAAACAATATTTGCCACATATGGCGCATGACCTGCTAGTATACCGATATCACCTGATACGGTCCTCACAATGATCTGCTCAGTATTTCCCTCAAAAAAAGTTTTTTCAGGGGTTATTATCTTAAGATCAAAAGGCGTCATAATCTTTCTCCATAAGTTTTTTACAAATCAGCGTGTGCGGCACAAAATTGCCACATACATTCACTATATACTATAATCCGACTCTTGTCAAGTATTTTTCTTTAAACGTTCTGTTACTACTGTTCACTTTCTGCGATCTGTCTGCCCTTTTCAACAGCCTCGTCGATAGTGCCCACGAACAGGAAAGCAGATTCAGGCAGATCGTCATGTTTGCCCTCTATAATCTCCTTGAAACCTCTGATAGTCTCCTTGACAGGCACATATTTGCCCTTCATGCCTGTGAACTGCTCAGCAACAGAGAACGGCTGTGACAGAAAACGCTGTATCTTTCTTGCTCTTGATACCGTGAGCTTATCCTCGTCAGAAAGCTCGTCCATACCCATGATAGCGATGATATCCTGAAGCTCCACATACCTCTGCAAGATAGACTGAACCTGTCTTGCCACCTGATAATGCTCGTTGCCCACTATCTCAGGGGAAAGTATCCTGGAGTTTGACTCCAACGGGTCAACGGCAGGATAGATACCAAGTGATGAAATGCTTCTTGAAAGCACAGTTGTTGCGTCAAGGTGAGCAAACGTAGTTGCAGGTGCAGGGTCTGTCAGGTCGTCCGCAGGCACATAGACTGCCTGAACGGAAGTGATAGAGCCTTTTGTTGTTGAAGTGATACGCTCCTGTAGCTGACCCATTTCAGTTGCAAGGGTAGGCTGATAACCAACGGCTGACGGCATTCTGCCAAGGAGTGCCGAAACCTCAGAGCCTGCCTGAGTGAATCTGAATATGTTGTCGATAAAAAGCAGTACGTCCTGATGCTCAACATCTCTGAAATACTCTGCCATTGTAAGACCTGAAAGTGCAACTCTCATTCTCGCTCCGGGCGGCTCGTTCATCTGACCATACACAAGCACGGTCTTGTCGATAACGCCCGACTCTTTCATCTCATAATAAAGGTCGTTGCCCTCACGGGTACGCTCTCCAACTCCTGTGAATACAGAGATACCGCCGTGCTGATTGGCAACGTTATTTATAAGCTCCTGAATAAGCACCGTTTTGCCTACTCCCGCACCACCGAAAAGACCTATCTTTCCGCCTTTCAGATATGGTGCGATAAGGTCGATGACCTTGATACCTGTTTCCAGAATCTCGTTTGAAGCAGACTGCTCTTCATATGTCGGCGGTTCTCTGTGTATCTCCCAACGCTCCTTAGTTTCAGGGGCAGGCAGATTGTCAACAGGCTCACCCAGAAGATTGAACATTCTCGAAAGAGTTTCCTTGCCCACCGGAACGGAAATAGCTTTGCCTGTATCAACAGCGTCGATACCTCTCACAAGTCCGTCTGTAGAGCCCATGGCGATACATCTTACTATATCGTCGCCTATATGCTGAGCCACCTCAACAACGAGCTTTTCGCCCTTGTTGTCTATCTCAATGGCATTGAGCAGGTCAGGCAAGCTGTCCTTTTCAAAGCGGACATCAACTACCGCACCAACTATCTGGACTACCTTGCCTATGTTTTTGCTTTCCATTTATTTACCACCTTTCAAAAAGGGATATCATAGCTTGATATGTTTAAAAGCCTGCAAAATGCAGACGAACGCTGTTCGCCCCTGCAAGACTTCTCCAACAATATCCACAACATTTACTTTTGAACGCCCACATTCGGGGCATAATTATTATTTCTATCTTCCGATAGTTGCCGAGCTTATCTCTGTAAGCTCCTGAGTTATCTGCGCCTGTCTTGCTCTGTTGTAAAGAAGCGACAGATTGTCTATCATTTCTCCTGCGTTGTCCGTTGCAGACTCCATTGCAGTACGTCTTGCCGCCTGCTCAGAAGCGTAAGAATCCACTACCGCCGAATAAAGCATACCGCCTATATACTGCGGTATCATGCCGTCAAAGACCTCCTCAGGGGACGGGTCATAGATAGTTGACGGGTGCTTTCTTCCCCCAAGCTTGTCAAGATCCTCCACGGGAAGTATCTGCAAACTGCAAGGCTCCTGTGTCAGTGCCGACACGAATGTGGTATACACAAGCTCTACCTTGTCATAATCCCCATGTCTGAAGCCTGCGATAATATCCTCCGCAATGTCCATAACAGTGTCAGCGTCAATGCTCTCCGCTATCTGCGGATATTTCCACACAAGGTCATAATCACGCTTCTCAAAGAACTCAACAGCCTTTTTGCCCACAGCCATAACACGAAGCTGACCGCCTGATGACAGCACATCGTCAGCCTTTGCCTTAGCCATTTTCAGCACGTTGGAGTTAAATCCTCCTGCAAGTCCCCTGTCGCCTGCCACCACTATAAGCAGTGTGGAATTAAGAAACTTCTTTTTTGTATACACCGACTTGAAAGCTCTGTCGCAGGATATATCGCACATTGTCTTAAAAAGCGTTTCAAAGAACGGCTGAACTGCCACCGCCTTGTCTTTGGCACGTCTGAGCTTAGAAGCCGCCACAAGCTGCATGGCTTTTGTTATCTGCATGGTGCTTTCAACGCTTTTGATACGTCTTTTGACGTCTTTCATATTAGCTGTTGCCATTGCTCAGCGCTCCTTATCTGCTTTGAAGAAACTTCTGTGAATACTCCGCAAGCACGTCCTTTATCGCCTGTTCATTCTCTTTTGTAAGCTCTCCTGTTTCTCTTATTGATGAGAAAATATCAGGGTGAGTTTCATCTATATACACAAAAAGATCTTTCTCAAATTCAGCGATATCCTCAACTCTGATATTTTTCAGATAGTTGTTTACCACCGCATAGATTATAACCACCTGCTTCTCAACGTCAAGCGGTGAGGTCTTGCCCTGCTTGAGCACTTCCACTATACGTTCGCCCTGTGCAAGTCTTTCCTTAGTGTCCTTGTCAAGGTCAGAGCCGAACTGCGAGAACGACTGCAATTCTCTGTACTGTGAATAAAGCAGTTTCAGCGAGCCTGAAACCTTTTTCATAGCCTTTATCTGTGCCGAGCCGCCTACACGGGATACTGATATACCGGGGTTTACCGCAGGTCTGACGCCTGAGAAGAACAGCTCAGATTCAAGGAATATCTGTCCGTCAGTGATAGATATAACGTTTGTCGGGATATAAGCCGAAACATCGCCTGCCTGAGTTTCGATAATAGGCAGAGCGGTTATAGAGCCTCCGCCGTAGTCTTTGTTAAGACAGCAGGCTCTCTCCAAAAGTCTTGAATGGAGATAGAATACATCTCCCGGATAAGCCTCTCTGCCTGTTGGTCTTTGAAGCAGAAGTGACATAGTTCTGTATGCCACAGCGTGCTTTGAAAGGTCGTCATAAACGCACAGCACGTCCTTGCCCTGAAGCATGAAATACTCAGCCATTGCAACTCCTGCATATGGAGCAATATACTGCAAAGGCGCCATTTCAGAAGCCGTTGCCGATACAACTATAGAATAATCCATTGCCCCATGCTTAGAAAGGGTATCCACCACGTTTGCCACAGTAGACTGCTTCTGACCTATCGCAACATAGATACAGATAACGTCCTTGCCTTTCTGATTTATTATAGTATCAAGTGCTATAGAAGTTTTACCTGTCTGTCTGTCGCCTATAATAAGTTCACGCTGACCTCTGCCTATGGGTATCATAGAGTCGATAGCCTTGATACCTGTCTGCAATGGTCTGTTTACCGACTGTCTTGTAATTATTCCGAAAGCAGGGCTTTCCACAGGTCTTGTTTCAGTTGTAAGCACAGCGCCCCTGCCGTCGATAGGTGCACCGAGAGCGTTCACAACTCTGCCAAGCAGTGCGTCGCCAACAGGCACAGAAACTATCCTGCCTGTTCTCTTTACTCCAGACCCCTCTTTTATTCCGTCCTCAGAGCCGAGAAGTACACAGCCTACAAAATCCTGCTCCAAGTTCATTGCCATGCCGTATGTTCCGTTAGAAAATTCAAGAAGTTCACCCGACATACACTTGTCAAGTCCATGAACTCTTGAAATTCCGTCGCCAACAGTGCAGACCGTCCCCACATCGTCAAGCTCCAGCTTGCTGCGGTAGTCCTTGATCTGCTGTTTTATCAAGCCTGTTATTTCATCAGGACGTAATTTCATGTTAAAATACCGTTCCTTTCCTATGCAATGACCCCGTCGATCTGAGCCTTGATATCATCAAGCTTAGTTCTGACGCTGCCGTCTATTTCTGTGTCTGAATATCTCAGCACGATACCGCCCATAAGGCTTTTATCCACCTTTTCCACAAGCACTATCTTTGCCCCCGAAACAGCTTCCAGCTTAACCACAAGCTTGTCCCTGAGCCTTTCAGACAGAGGCATAGCCGTCACCGCAGTGACCTCTATGATATTATTATGCTTTTCATAAAGCTCCTTGAACTTTGCGCATATCTCAGGCAGAAACCTTATCCTGCCCTTTTCGCTCACAAGGCAAAGAAAATTAAGCGTAACAGGCTGTATCCTGCCCATAAACACCTTTTCCAGTGCCGCCCTTTTTTCGTTCTCCGTCACCAGCGGTGACGCAAGAAGCTCCACATATTCCTCCTGATCCTGAGAGAAAATTATATCCCTTATGCTCCCAAGCTCACCATAGACTTCATCAAGGCAGTTTTCCTCGCAGCACACCTCGAAAAGTGCATTGCCGTAAATATTCCCGATACTGTCTGCCATTACATCTCACCCACATTGTCAATGAACTTCTCGATAAGACGTTCGTTGTCCTCGCCTGTCATATCCTTTTCCACAACTGCCGCCGCAGCCGAGAAAGCAATATCGGTGATCTCGTTCTTGATCTGGTTGACAGCGATCTTCTTTTCTCTTTCGATCTCTCTCGAAGCGTTGTCCACAAGGCCCTTTGCCTCAGTTCTCGCTTCGCTGATTATCTCGTCAGAACGCTGTTGAGCCTTTCTTGTTGCCGTCTGTATAATCTGTGCAGACTCTTCCTTTGCACCCTCTAATCTGCTTGTATACTCAGCTTCAAGCTTCTCGGCATTTTCTTTTGCCTCGTCAGCCTGCCTGTAAGTTTCCTTAACATCATTTTTCCTGTCCTCGATGACCTTGTTCACCTTATCGAACAGAAAATGCTTGAGCACCAAAAACAGTATGAGCGTATTGAGCAAAGTCGCAATTATCGTTGTCAGATCTATTGACAGAAACTCTGTCACATCGCCTGCTGCCAATACCATTTATCCAACCTCCCCTCCGCACCAATGCAGAGCAAATCTTGTTTGAAGCTTTTTATTAAAGCTTTCCGATAAATGGGTTAGCAAAGAGCAGGATAAGTGCAACTACGAATGCGTAGATACCTGTTGACTCAGCCATAGCAACGCCTATGAACATTGTTCTTGTGCAGTCGCCCTTAGCCTCAGGCTGTCTTGCGATAGCCTCGATAGTCTTTCCTACTGCGTAGCCCTCACCGATACCAGGTCCGATACCTGCGATCATTGCAAGTCCTGCACCGATTGCTGAACAGCCAAGAAGAATAGCCTTTTCCATAATGATAAACCTCCGTTATTTACTATTTACTTTTTTATACTTTCCGCCAAAGCGGTAAATTACTCTGTTTCCGCAGCCGCACCAACGTTTACCATGGTGAGCATGGAGAAGATATAAGCCTGTATACACCCTGAGAACAGGTCGAAATACACGCTGAGCACCGCAGGTATACCTACCTGAAATACACTGAACGCCCATGAGCCTGCCTCAAAAGTCAGACCCAGTGCAGATGACAGTGAGCCGAGCGCACCATAAAGCAGTCCCGTTATTACCATGCCGCCTGCAACGTTGCCGAACAGACGGAATGCCATAGACGCAGGCGTTGCCACCTCGCTGATGATATTGAGCGGCAGGATAAAAGCCACAGGCTGTGCAAAGCTTTTAAGATAGCCCTTGAAACCATTCGCTTTTATCTTGTTGTATGTGATAAGCACGAATGTCATAAGAGCCCACGTTGCCGTAACATTGATGTCCGCAGTCATAGACCTCAGACCTATCATACTGATAAGAGCGCCAAACACCGCATAAATAAGCAGCGTAGCAATATAAGGGGCATACTTCATCATCTTAACGCCCATATTCTCTTTGACCATGTTGTTGACAAAGTTCACAAACATCTCAACGACTACCTGACGCTTTTTCTCAGGCACTTTTTTCAAATCGTGTGTGAGCCACAAGCACAGTATCAGCACCGCAACTATAATAAGCCAGCCCATCACCACCGTTTCGGTGATCCTCAGACTGCCTATCTCAAACACTATCTTAGGGCCGTTTCCTATACCCGTCATTTATTTATCCCTTCTTTCTCTTATCTGTATGACATACAGAATTATCCTCGGATAAAACTGCGGCAGAAGTATCCCCACCGCACTCACAGCCTTCGTGAGCATAGCCCCAGCACAGAGCACAAAAAGCACTCCATACCTAGTCATGTAACACCCAAGCATTGTCCGCTTAGCCTTTTTGCCCTCAAGCTCCACAGCCTTTTCGCAGGTCACACCAAGGTAGTACATACAAAGGCACATATAGCCCCAGCCCAATGCAAAGCCCGCAAGCTGTGTGATGTCAAAGCCCCACAGCAAAGTAAATGCCCAGCATACAGCAGCCATAACACCGCCCCATAAGCATATTTTTTTCAGCAAGCCGCCAAGCTCAGAGCCTATATTTTTCACTTATTTTCTCCGATTTTCATAAAGAAATCCACCATAAATCTTTACATTTTCTTAATAGCAGAAAATATCTGCCTGATGTATTTCATTATACCACACAGCCCTATATTTTTAAAGAGCAAACCGCAAACTTAAACATTTATTTTACATAGGCTTTACATTTCGTTCACAGTTAGTCAAATAATTAGTTAATTATGATTTGACGTTAATAATTTATCAATAGTCAATCATTGATTTTTGACATTGTTTGAGTTTTGTCATACGATTTCACAATAAAAAACGGACTGCCGCAAGCCGAAATAATATCACGGCTGAGCAGTCCGCAAGCATATGTGCAGCTTATCTGATGATATCGTCAACAACGCTTTCTACAGTGCTTACAGTATCATCAATAATATCCGCACCACCGCTTACAGTGTCCTTGATACCATCGCCAACACGGCTCACAAGCGTGTCGCTGTCATCACGTCTGCTTGTGACCTCATTTTTAGAAGTTGTGGTCGCAGTAACGCCGGAAGATGTCGAACCTGAGTTATCGTCATTTCTTGAACAGCCTGCGAGCATAATGCCGCAAAGGCCAAGACAAGTTAGCATAGCGATCAATTTTTTCATAATTAAGTTCCTTTCAGTATAAGATATGCCATTTTAGGCTAATGCTATTATTTCTCGGAGATGAGGATTTATTCATAAAAAAACAAAAAAGAGATGAGCCAAAAGCCCATCTCTCTGTCAGATCAAAAAATCAATAGAACTGCGATCTCTTTTTCTTGATAACGAAAATAACAGCACCGACAATAACAACCGCAACGACCGCAATAACTACAATGCCTACTACTCCGATACCCTTTGAAGATTCAGCCTCAGATGACGAAGTGCTGCTCAGTCCGTTTGACTTAGGCTGTATCTTTAAGCCCTGCACGATCTCCTGTGCCTTTGCACTTTTATTGTAGCCATCGAGATTCATTACCTGAAGATCTTCACCGTTCTTCTGCAACGGAGTATCTATTACAAGATTATCAATATAAAGCACATCTGTCTTATCCATTTTCTTTATAACCGGTATCTCAAATACGAACTTTGTTGCTCCGCACTTGTCAGGTACCGGTATAAGCGCTGTCGCATACTGAGTAACATTATTGCTTGCATCTGTATTTATTTCAAGTTGAACACTATTGCTGGTCACCGTTTTGTATTCCTCAGTACAAGGAAAAGCAAACACAGAATCTCCCATAAGCTTGCCCTGAGCGTCCTGATTTATCCTGTACTTGAAAGAAACCATACAGCCGTCAAAACAAGTCATACCAAAATCTTTGGCGTCGATCTCAACGCCCATCGTTATATAAGGCGTATCTTCAGAATCAGAGCCGGGATAAACCAAATTCTTATCGTCATCTCTTATAAGCGAAGCAAAAGTACAATAATCGCTTATGTCATTAGGCTGTGTTGCTGTTATCTTAAGGCTCGCACCCTGATAAGCATAGGTCTTTTCTTGGGATGCTCCCACTGATATCTTCTCACCGTCAGGAGTCACCTTGATATATCTCTCCCAATCCTTCATATCAAACGACAAGGATGGTGCTGAAGTATCTGTTGTAAGGATACTCTTGTCGGCACTATATTCAGGTATTTCAGCCTCACTGTCGGCATAAGCAGGCACAGCACAAACGCCAAGCATCATTATCGCTGATACCATGCCAAGTATTCTCTTTGATCTCATCTTAATTCTTATCCTCCCTTGATACTATTGTATGTAAACGCTTTCATGGCCGTTCACACAAGTATCGAAACGCTATAAAACACTATAAATATTTTACACCTTTTTAACAAAACTGTCAAGTGTACTATGTGTTTTTTCATATAATGTAACTGTTTTGTAATACAAGCTAAGCATTTTCACCAAAATAGCCACACGCTTTTTATGAATAAGCTCTTATTGACAGCCATTTTCATCAAAAAAAAGACCGCCTTCTCAGACGGTCCTGCGATCTTATTGAATACCAAGGAACTGGAAATACTGCTTATCCGGCATTGTTGTGACAGAAGTAGCTCTCAGATCATCAGCCTCCGAAAGTCTGTACTGCACCTTGAGAACTCCGTCCTCCTCTACCCAGCCAACATCAGGAACTGTTCCTCTTATACCCTTGTTGGAAATGGTCTTTTTGATACCTTTCTGCTTAAGAGTAAAGAATTTAAGCTCGATATCCTGATTGTATGGCACTACGCATATCTTTACAGCACCCTTGTCGCTGTCCTTTACATCATAAAGTATTATCTGATACTGGCCGTCTGGCGATATGGTATTTGATTCTGACGTTACTTCAGTGAGCTTCTTGAAGTTATCTCTGTAGAGAGCATAAACGCTTGACGATGTGTCAAGATCTGAATTTAGCACAGTTTCAACAGACGTGCCTCCGAAAAGGATATTAAGCACAAAGTATGCAACTATTCCAAGAACATACATAAGCAGGTATATCGTACCCATTATAACCTTTACAGTTTCGTTCGTGCCTGCCGCAAAGAACATTATGATAGCAACAACGAACGGAGGAACTATCAATATCCAATCGCCCATGTTGAAAAGTATCATGCAGAACACGACCGGAAGCATGAGTATGCTCAGTATCTCCGTCACAAGCTCACGTCTTGAAAAGAGCATAAGTCCCATAAAAACTACGTTAAGCACCACATACACTGTGAAAAACGATTTTTCTCTGCCTGCCGCAAACTCCAGATCATACAGGAACGTTGCATAAGTGAGCAGAGTTATTACAGCAAAGTAAGCGACATTGAAAACTGATACCGCTCGCTTTACCCATACGTTAGATAAAAAATCCTTCATTTTTAGTCCTCCCTAGACACTCTGTTCTTTTATTTTACACGAAATTACGCAAAAAATCAAGTGCTTTATTTCTTTATTTTTTCTTAAAACACAAATCAGCCAATCAAATAGTATTTAATTGGCTGAATGCCGTCAATTGAGTATTATCTCTTCACCGCCGCTGAGTCCCGAAAGTATCTCAACGTTGTCGTTGTCCTCAATGCCAAGCTCTACGTCCTGCTCTATCTTTACACCGTCCACAAGCAGGTTCACATAGTTGCGTCCATCAAGCTTCTTCACCGCCTTCTGCGGAACTATCACAGTATCAAGCCTTGAATACACGTCAAAGACGACCTCTATGCCGCCAAGATCCAGCATATCATTCTCCTCGTCAGGGGTGATAACATAAACATATGCCGAGAAATCTCCGCTCTCATTATAGATTATATCCGTCACAGTGCCGCCCATTGTATTGGCACCCTGCACTATCTGCACTGCAGTGCCAAAATTGACGTTTGTGAGCGCGTTATCAAACACAGACACGCACAGAGCCTTTTGTGATTTATCGGAAGTATACCCAAGCACCTCGCCCTTATTCACCGGCATGAACGCTGTCAGCTCCTGACCACGTCTGTCTGCAAGATCAAACTGTCCGTCGCATGGAGCGTAAACCTTATAATCCTCCAAGGACGCCACAAGGCTGTCATATTTGAGCTGTTCTATCTGTAAGTCATACTGAGAAAGCTGTATCTCACTGTAGTCAGCACCGTTCGCCTGCAATGTAGCGACTGTCTGCTTTGCCTGATTGAGCCTTATTTCTTCCTCTTCTATCTGTTCGTCCACATCGTCAGAATAAAGTGTGCAAAGCAGGTCACCCTTTTTCACATCACAAGGCGACTCCACATCTATAGACTTTATCTGACCGCTTGCCTTGAAGGTGACGGTTTCACTGTAAGGGTAATCATAAACACCCTCCTGATGATACTCCTGAGATATATCTCCTATCTCAGCTTTTACCGTCTTATATGTTATATCCTTAGTTTCAAGAATAGGCACAGCTATCTCGTCTTTTTTCTCCGACTTTCCGCAGGCGCAAAGTCCGAAACACATTGCCGCTGCTGAGATCAAAGCAATAAATCTTATACTTTTCATAAAAAAAGCCCTCTCGGTAATATAAAACTGCGGACACACTCCGCCGCAGTGAATTATACCACATTTTCCGTCATTTTTCAAGCTTATCCCCTACATATCGTATATCTATTGTATAACTGCACAACACTGTCTGCCTATATTTATACAGGTTTACCACAGCAGCTCACCGATAATAGAGTTTGAAGCCAGAAATCCCGCAGGCGTAAGCCTTAAAATACCCTTTTCGACCACGCAAAGCCCCTGTTTCTGAAACAAAGCCGCCTTCTTGCGGATATTCTCCCCAAGCTCTTTACCACCAAGTTCCTCGGCTTTACCTATGTCAATGCCCTCCGTGAGCCTTAACCCCAGCATGACATACTCCTCTGCCTTGTCAGGGTCGTCCTCAAGCACCACCATGCTCTGCACCTTGTCAGAAATAAATTCCTCAACATCGCTCTTGCAGTAATATCTCTCATTATCAAAGAAAGAATGTGCCGACGGGCCAATTCCTATATATTCTTCCCCGTGCCAATATTTAAGATTGTGCCGTGATTTTCCGCCTTCTTTGGCAAAATTTGATATCTCATACTGTAAAAAGCCCTTGCTTTCAAGCTGTCCCACAGTTTGCAAATACATATCACACAGCATATCGTCATCAGCCACAGAGTTTCTCATCTCATCACAATCAAAAGCCGTACCCTTTTCTATTTTCAGCATATAAGCCGAAATATGATCGACAGGGAGTGCCGTAAGGTTCTCTATGCTATCCCAAAGGCTTTCAAGGGTCTGACCCTTTACCCCGAGCATGATGTCGCAGGAGATGTGCCTAAATCCCACCTGAGCCGCCGTTTCCACAGCCGACTTTGCCTGAGAAAAGTCATGAAGCCTGCCCAAAAAGCCAAGCTCTCTGTCATTAGCCGATTGAACGCCAAAAGAAAGCCTTGTTACACCTGCTTTTCTCCACCCTAACATCTTCTCCCTGTCCACAGAGCTGGGATTAGCCTCCAAGGTTATTTCGGGCTTACAAAGATCAAAGCACTTTCCTGCCGTATCTATTATCCTGTCAACCTGTTCAGCCGACAGCACAGAGGGCGTACCGCCACCGAAGTAGATAGTATCGCATTTTATGTCCCTGCCCCTGAAAGCCTCAATATTGCGGCACACAGCCTGCGTGTAGTCCTTATAAAGCTCAGGTCTGCAAACGGAATAGAAGTCACAGTAAGGGCATTTTCTTTTACAGAAAGGCACATGGATATAAATTCCTGTCATAGCATATCCTCGTCATCATCAAAAGCCTTGTCGATATACTCTCCTGTTTTTTCACGGTTGAGCCGAAATCTCTCTATCGCCTTTTTCACGCCAAATATGCCGCCCCACACAAGGAACATACAAAGGCTTATAAGCACCGCATAAAGCACGAAATAAGCCTGCTGTTTCAAACTGAGCTGAAAATACGCCGACCGCCTGTTTAGCATATCGGAAACTTTGGGGTGGATAACGATATAGCAGATAACGCCAAGAATACCTGCATAAGCAAGTGTGCATACCATGCCCATAAAAGCTTCCTTGAATTTAAGTGCCGAGAATTTAGCTCCTGCACACACCGCCCACACAGCGATAAGCACAAGCCCAGCCGCCGCAGAGATATTGGCATACACCTCATAAAGCACAGGCAATATCACCGCACCGCTCAGCCCGAAAGCCAGCGACAATTTCATAGACTTTTGTATATCAGGCATAGCTGCTCCTTTCAAAAAAATGTTGATATATTTGTATAAACCAAAACCTATCCACTCTCCGAACGGGCTGTCGAGGGCGCCAGCCCCTACACCAAAATTCTACCACCGCAAAATCGCTCCGCTCGGTGTTTTCTCTACTTTGTATTGGTGATTTGCTCGGTATGGCTCCGCCATTCCTCACTCCTCACTAAAGAATCCGCTACTCGTCCAGTTTCAGCACCGACATAAACGCTTCCTGCGGTACTGACACAGATCCAAGCTGTCTCATTCGCTTCTTTCCCTCTTTTTGCTTCTCCAACAGCTTCTTCTTTCTTGTAATATCTCCGCCATAGCACTTAGCAAGCACGTCTTTTCTCATAGCCTTGATAGTTTCTCTGGCTATTATCTTTCCGCCGATAGCCGCCTGCACAGGTATTTCAAAGAGCTGTCTTGGTATATTCTCTTTAAGCTTCTCCGTCAGCCTCCTGCCTCTTGAATAAGCCTTATCCTCGTGTACGATGAATGAAAGTGCGTCAACCACCTCGCCGTTAAGGAGTATATCAAGCTTCACAAGCTTAGACTTCGCATAGCCCATCATCTCATAGTCAAATGAAGCATAGCCCTTTGTGCGTGATTTCAATGCGTCAAAGAAGTCATAAACTATCTCGTTGAGGGGAAGCTGATAATGCAGGTCAACTCTAGTTTCGTCTATATACTTCATATCCTTGTATACGCCTCGTCTGTCCTGACAAAGCTCCATTATATTTCCAACATATTCAGACGGCGTATAAATATGTGCATTAACTATCGGTTCCTCTGCCGAAGCAATATTTGCCACGTCTGGATAATTTGTCGGGTTATCTATAAACACAGTTTCGCCGTTAGTCAGATTTACCTTATAGATAACAGACGGCGCAGTTGTGATAAGGTCGAGATTATATTCTCTCTCCAAACGCTCCTGGATTATCTCCATGTGCAGAAGTCCGAGGAATCCACATCTGAAACCAAAGCCCAGTGCAATGGAAGTTTCAGGCTCGAAGGACAGTGAAGCGTCATTGAGCATAAGCTTTTCAAGGGCATCTCTGAGGTCAGGATATTTTGCCCCGTCCGCAGGATAGATTCCGCAGTATACCATAGGGTTTACTTTCTTATATCCGGGGAGTGCCTCAGCGCAAGGCTCAGCCGCATTTGTCACAGTATCGCCCACACGAGTGTCGCCGATATCCTTTATAGATGCCGCAATGTAGCCTACCTCGCCTGCATGAAGCTCGCCCACAGGCACAAGGTCAGTTGCTCCCATATAGCCTATCTCCACCGTCTGAAATTCAGCCCCCGTAGCCATAAGCCTGATGGTATCTCCAGCCTTGATATGCCCCTCTTTCACACGGCAGTATATTATAACTCCCTTGTACTGGTCATAATAGCTATCGAAAATAAGAGCCTTAAGCGGAGCGTTCTCGTCGCCCTTTGGGCATGGTATATCCTTTACAACACGTTCAAGCACCTCTTTGACGTTCGTACCCATTTTAGCTGATATCCTCGGAGCGTCCATAGCAGGAATGCCTATAACGTTCTCTACCTCTGTGCAAGCCCTTTCAGGGTCAGCGGACGGCAGGTCTATCTTGTTTATAACAGGCACTACCTCGAGGTCATGTTCGATAGCAAGATAAGTGTTTGCAAGGGTCTGCGCTTCTATGCCCTGAGAAGCGTCAACGATAAGCAATGCACCCTCGCAGGCGGCAAGAGAACGTGACACCTCATAGTTGAAGTCAACATGACCAGGGGTGTCGATAAGGTTGAAAACATAGTCCTGCCCGTCGTCAGCATGATAATTAAGGCGCACCGCACGAGCCTTGATAGTGATACCTCTTTCACGCTCGATATCCATATTATCGAGAAGCTGATTTTCCATATCTCTCAGCTTCACAGTATCCGTAAGCTCCAAAATTCTGTCGGCAAGAGTAGATTTGCCGTGGTCTATATGAGCTATAATGCAGAAATTTCGTATATTATTTTCGTTCATTTACTGTTTTTCCTCTCTCAGACAAGTATACTTTTCCATAATATTTTATTATAACACGCTTGCCCCACATTGTCAATTTCTCCGCAAAGAAAAAAGGCAGACACAACGTGCCTGCCCCAAAATACATATTATTCTGCGCTGATATATGCCGTTACAGCGTCATCAGAGCTGTCAGAAGTTGTTCCCTCTGGATAAGAGCTGAATGTGAACTTGTAATCCTTGTAGCCCTTTACCATAAGGAAAAGGTTTACATACTTGTATGTATTTCCAACAAAATATTCGTTCTTTTTCTGTGTAAGAAGCTCAGTAGTTCCGCCCATGCCGATATAAGTAGAAGCACCGTCAGCAGAAGGTATTCCTCCGCCGCCCTTGTTAGAAGCAGAATAGTTTACATCAGGAGAGATTATGCCCCAATCATTGCTAGGGAAATCCTCCGGAACATATACCTCATATTCCATAACGCAAAGCTCGCAGTCATCAGGTATTTTCAGCTCGCTCTCGTCTATCTTATAAAAATCACTGCCAACAGAATTGTTAAGCTCGATAGCCTTGTTTACATAATCTGCATCCTCACTTTTGCTAACTACCTTTGTTATCCTTGTATAGATAGTGTGGTAGATCTTGTCTGTAGCGCAGTATCTGGTAGTCTTTATCCACTGACCGATAGGTGCAAGATTTTCCTCGCTTGTTTCAGACGGCTCTATAGCACTAGCCGCAATATCGTTGCTGTCACCGCTTGCAGGCTTGTTTTCGTCAGCTGTGCTTGTGTCAACCGCCTCAGCCTGTGACGATTCCGTTACCGCAGGAGCAGTTGTTGTGGTAGTTGTCGTTGCTGTTGCATCTTCTGATGAGTCAGCGGCACTGCTTTCCGTCTGCACAGCCGCAGCCGAGCTTTCCTTATCACTGTCGGAAGACCCGCTGTCAGAACAGCCTGCCATGCCAAAAGCCATTACCACTGCCAATAAAAGAGCAGATATTTTTTTCATAATGTTACCTCCATATTTCTTTAATAAATTTATTTTACAACATTCTCCTATGCAAGTCAACAATATTTTCGACATTTATAAATATTTTGTTAAATACCCACAAACAGCCATAGCGTTTTTACAACATAATGTAGTAAGAAAAGCACAACATAATGTTGTATGATATATTAAATATAGACTATCAGAAAGGAATGGAGCGCCGCATGGTTTTTCAAAGAATACGAGATATGCGAGAAGACGCAGACCTTAAACAAAACGATATGGCAAAAATACTCCATTGCTCACAGCAAGCTTACAGCAACTACGAACTAGGACAGCGTGATATTCCCACGGATATCCTCATAGCCCTAGCTGAATATCACAAAACAAATGTAGACTATCTTCTGGGACTAACCAAAAACAAGACCTACTATAAAGATATGTAAAGCGGAAAGAACATCTCTTTCCGCTTTTTTGCAACCCATTTCATACACATTTATACAATCCTCTTCTATGCAGGATTTGTTAAAATTGCCTATGACATTTTTAGAAAAAAAGTGTTATAATGTATATAAGAAACAAAATAAAGTTGTATTCACGATTTAATGTGGAAGGAGCGTTAAAAATGCTTAAAAAAGGCGACATCATATCATACGGTACAACCGGAGTGTGCAAAGTCGAGGGCGAGTGCGAACAGACCGTCAAGGGTCAGAAAAAGCGCTACATAGTTCTAAAACCTGTCCACCAAATCAATTCCACCTTGTATGTGCCGGTAGATAATGACGAGCTTAAAACAAAGTTCAAACCTCTGCTCACAGGCGATGAGATAGAGGAAATCATAAAAGAAATGCCCGAGGAGAGCTCCCTTTGGAAAGAAAGCAGCAGCGAGCGTGCCGAGCTTTATTCACAGGTACTTGAAAGCGGCGACAGAAAGCGACTTGCACAGCTTGTGAGAACATTGTATCTCAGACAGAAACATCTTATTGCGAAGGGCAGACATCTCCATTCATTAGACGAACGTTTTTTCAAGAATGCGGAAAATCTGCTCTTTGACGAGTTTTCAGCCGTCCTGGGCATATCCCAAGACGAGGTCTTCGACTTTATAGAAACCCGTCTGAGCAAAGCCTAAATACATACAAATGACACAAATAATATCGGCAAACTAAAAAAAGGACAAACCACAGTGGCTTGTCCTTTTTATTTTCATAAACAATACTCGATTATTCCTTGTCAACGTCCTCAACAGGCTCCTCGATAGCGTCGAGCTGAACTTCAACGTCAGCGTCCTCCTCAGTTGCAGCCTCGTCCTCAGCTGGCTCTTCAGCCTTTTCCTCAGACTTCTCAGCGTCCTCTGCCTTGTCAGCTTCATCAGCCTCGTCAGAGCACTCGTCGCAGCCGCAGCAATCGTCGAAATCCTCGTCGAGATCTTCGTAATCGTAGTTTTCAAGCTCCTTGTGCTTTTTAAATGCAAAAATAGCAGCAGCTCCTGCAGCGATCGCACCGAGTGCAGCTATAACTTTCAATCCGCTTGCCATAATAAAACGCTCCTTTTCTGAATATTCCACTCTGAACTGTGTTCAGATTATCTACAGTATAGCATATTTGTTATAAAAAATCAAGACGTTTACAAAAAATACTGATTTTTTATACAACCTGCTCAAAAAATCTCAGTAAGCTTTGACAAATTGCCCACCGCTACATATTTCCCGTAAGGCTCATTATCACGCTAAGAGCCGCCAGTGGAGCGGTCTCACAGCGCAGTATCCTAGGTCCAAGACTCACTATAGTGACCCCTGCCTGACTGCAGCTCTCCGCCTCATGGCTCTCGAAACCGCCCTCACAGCCGATAAACAAGCCAATAGTCTTTTCCTCGCCCTCACTGACAGGGGCAATGCCTGTCTTGCTAAGGCTCACACCGCCCTTTTCGTAACACATAAAGCTCTCATCGCACTCTTTAAGTTCACCAAGGCACTCCTCAAAGCTGATAAAATTCGTCACCTCAGGCACATATCCCCTGCCTGACTGTTTCGCCGCTTCCAAAGCTATCTTATTGTATCTCTCCACACGCTTTTCATAGCCGCTTTTTGCAGGTCTTGAAACGCACCTCGCCGTAATAACAGGCACTATCTTGTACACTCCAAGCTCCACAGCCTTTTGCACTATAAGATCCATTTTATCAGACTTAGGCAACGCCTGATAAAGCACCACATTCACAGTAGGCTCGTTTTCGCTTTTCTCAGCAGAAAGCACATCACAAACCACTTCCTTATCAGAAATGGACAGAATTTTTGCTCTGTATTCCACCCTGTCCGCACAAACAGTGATGATATCTCCAAGTCTCATACGCAAACTTCTGCCGATATGATAAGCATCATTACCCCTGATAGAAATCGTATTCCCCGATACGCTGTCAACAAAAAATCTAGGCATATTCCCAACCAGTGTCAAGCACTGTCCTCCAATCTCAAATCACGATTTTACGCACTTTCACGACGCTTCCGTCGCTTCTTGGTATAGTATACCACACCTTCAAAAATTGTTCAACAAAGTTCACATAACTAACACAAAACTTTCATACGCAGTACATACGGGCAGGGTATTATATAGTTGTCGCAAGGGACAAGACCCACCGAGGAAAGTTCCAAGGGCGGCAGTTGATTTTGGTATGTAGGCTTTTACCCCAAGCCTTCATATATACAGCTTGTAGATTAATTTCTACTAGCTTCTCCCCTATAATTTTTTATTTTTTGGCACCCACAGTTTTCTGTGGGTGTTTTTTTGTCCTGTCGAGGATATCGCAGGACGAACCTACTTTATGACACATGACGCAAAAAGCGGAACGCCCCACACAGGACATTCCGCTTAAATCAAACTATTCTATTTAGTTATATTCAGGGAGCGATTATCTTGCACCCTCAGCAAAGCCGCTGTCTACAAGATCAACAAGACCCTTTACTGCTGCTTCCTCATCTGGACCGTCTGCAATGATCCTGATAGTTGTGCCGCCTACAATGCCAAGCGAAAGAATTCCAAGAAGGCTCTTTGCGTTTACTCTTCTCTCCTCTTTCTCTACCCAGATAGATGACTTGAATTCATTTGCCTTCTGGATGAAAAATGTTGCAGGGCGTGCGTGAAGTCCTACCTGATTCTGTACTACTACGTCTTTTACGAACATACTGATCTCTCCCATTCATTATAATGCTGTTAAACTCCCTAATTAAGGGACTTTTTCAAGATACCCTCAGGTTATTTGATATACTTATTATACTCGACAAGTCTGCCTTAGTCAACGCAAAATTTAGACAAACAAGCGAAAAACCCTTAATTTTCAGCACAATGCTCTAAACTTTGCAACTTTTGCAATTAAACTTGTGGCATATCAACAACACAGATTTTTACATTATATCACTTTGTACAAATTCATTTAACAATTATGTGAAAAGTGTTGAAAACCAATATCACTTTTTATCCTCTTTTTCTTCTAATTTGTGTATAATAGCCAAATCTTTTTCCGTCAGCGGACTTCTTTCCAACAGCTCAGGACGCTTCAAATAGGTGGCTTTTACAGCCTCCTCACGGCGCCATTTCGCTATCTCAGCATGATTGCCCGATAGAAGCACTTTAGGCACTTCCCTGTCATGCCACACCTCAGGACGTGTGTACTGTGGATATTCCAGCAGACCATTATAATGGCTCTCGTCCTCATAGCAATCCGCCTGCGAAAGCGTTCCCTCCAGCATTCTCACAACGCAGTCCACCAGCACCAACGCAGGAAGCTCTCCGCCGGTAAGCACATAATCCCCCACAGATATTTCTTCATCAACTATTTCGTCAATGACCCTGCTGTCCACTCCCTCATAATGACCGCATAATATAAATATGCTGTCAAGCCGAGAAAGTTCCTTTGCACGCTTCTGGGTCAGCGTTTTTCCCTGTGGGGACATATAGATAACGTGGGGCTTAGACTTGCCCTCAGTCACCGACTTGTAGCAGTTGTAAATAGGCTCGCACTGCATGAGCATACCCTGTCTTTCGCTGTAAGGGGTATCGTCTACTCTGCGGTGCTTGTCCTGAGTGTAGTCCCTGATATTATGACACGTTACCGTGAAAATATTCTTAGCCCTTGCCCTGCCTACTACGCTTTCAGAAAGATAATTCTCAAGCATTTCAGGAAAAAGCGTTGCAATATCTATGTTCAAATCAATTCCTCCATATCATGTCAAAAGACTGGTAAGCCCAGTTTTCCACAGCGCTGTTCAAATGCTCCTGTACAGAACCGCCGCTTTTTTCATAGTATCCTATGCCCTGCACAACACCGATAGTCACCACAATAGCGATTATTATCACCACAAATAAGCTCCACAAAGCAGACCTGCGCTTCTTCGGCTTGTTGCCCTCGTTATTATAGTATACCCTCAGACTTGTGAGCATATTATCAAGCTCCATAAAGCTCAGCCCCTCGCCCTTATATGTGTTGGCAAGCCTGTTGAATCCGCTCTCTTTTCTCAGCCTTTTTATGAGCCATTTTTCCTCAGCCCTGGGACTTCTCAGCCGTGGGCTTTCGTCTATGTATGCCGTAAAGACTTTTTCGATACATTTCAGCGACTTTTCACGGCTGTTCACCTTTGGAAATATCAGGCTGAACATTCCGTCAGAATAATCTCTGACAAGCCTTTCCAAGTCCTCATATTTACAGAACCTCATTAGTCAAAAAGCCCCTCCAGCGGAGTTATCTTCATCACACCGCTCTTGATATCCGTTTCAGCCACCACCTCAGGTATCGCAGGGATAAGTCTTACATTTCCCTTTTCATCGGTTATGTGGTAAACATCGTTAGCACCCGTCTGACTTACGTCTGTTATCTTGCCGTAGCTTTCACCGCTGTCAGCGTCGACCACTTCAAGACCTATAAGATCCTGAACAAAATAGCAGCCCTCATCAAGCTCCACATCGTCACGGTCGATATAAAGCACCCTGTTGCGAAGCTTCTGGGCCTCCTCCACAGTGTCAACGCCCTTGACTTTCATTACAACGATATTCTTTGCAACTCTCGAACGCTCTATCTCCACAGGAGTACCGCTCTTATAATATAGTGTGTCAAATCCGCAGAGAAATTCAGGTCCGTCACACCATGGCTGTACTTTTATCTCGCCCTTTATGCCGAACACCGATACTATCTTTCCTGCCTCAAGATATTTTTTTACGCCCATTTTGATTACCTCCCGATAACAAATCTTACAGCTTTCTTTTTATAGATTGTAACATATTTTTTTACCCTTTGCAACGCTTTAACTACGCTGTTATGCACATAGCTCAGGATATTTACAAAAAGTTTATTAATTACAATTCGGTTACTCAAAACGAACTTTACGCCCCTCTTTTGTACAAAATCACCATGAAAACCTGTGATTTAACAAAAAATTCACACATAAGAGAGCAAAATGTGTTACAATTTGTAATATATCAGACCGCAGACCGGTGCTTGAAACTGCGGTATAAAAGTTTTTTTGCATATTTTCACTATAAAACACTTGCAAAACATATCGTTTTTTGTTATAATAACAATGTGCAGACATCTGCCCTTATGGGGTAATTATGCCCATGGCAGAACTTAGGTCGAAAATTTTTGCAAGTAGAGGGGAATAACTTATGTCAAACAGATTATTTCAGAGCGTTGTTCATCAGATGCGTGACACTATCGACTGCGTCATAGGCGTAATAGATGAGAACGCAACTATCATTGCCTGCTCTGAGCTTTCACAGGTCGGAACGACTAACGAATTCGTTTCGTTAGATCTGGGCGATTCACACGACATTTTTGTTAGAGACGGTTATACCTATAAGCCATTCGGTGCTCATATGAAACCTGACTATGCTGTTTTCGTTGAGGGAACAGACGAGGTGGCTGCAAAGTATGCAAGCATACTTGCCATTACTCTTTCCAGCATAAAGCAGTATTATGACGAAAAATACGACAGAAACAATTTCATCAAGAACGTAGTGCTTGACAACGTGCTGCCGGGCGACGTTCATGTTAAAGCTAGAGAGCTTCATTTCAGCGCTGACATTTCAAGAGTGGTGCTGCTTATCAGAATACTCTCCACAAATGACGTTTCAGCTTACGACGTTATCCAGAACCTTTTCCCTGACAAGTCTAAGGACTTCGTTTTCAACATCACTGAGAGCGATATCGTGCTTGTTAAGGAAGTGGCAAACGGCGTTGAGTCAAAGGATCTGGAAAAGCTGGCACGTTCTATTTCTGATACCCTTTCAAGTGAGTTCTATACAAGAGTCACTGTAGGTATAGGAACAGTAGTAGAGGGCGTAAAGGATCTGGCAAGAAGCTTCAAGGAAGCACAGATAGCTCTCGAGGTAGGAAAGGTGTTCGATACTGACAAGAATATCGTTTCTTATGACAATCTTGGTATTGCAAGACTTATCTATCACCTGCCTACAACACTTTGCGAAACATTCCTTAAGGAAGTTTTCAAGAAAGGCTCTATCGAGTCACTGGATCATGAAACACTTTTCACTATCCAGAAGTTTTTTGAAAACAACCTGAACGTTTCTGAAACTTCAAGAAAACTGTTTGTTCACAGAAATACTCTTGTGTACAGACTTGAAAAGATCAAAAAGCTCACGGGTCTTGACCTGAGAGAGTTCGACCACGCTATCATCTTCAAGATAGCTCTTATGGTAAAGAAATATCTCTCCGCTAACCCTGTCAAGTTCTAAATCCTACGAGCGAAAAAGAGGCTAGCTTGCCTCTGTAAAACTAAGGCGGTGTAAATTTTGGTAGAGTTTAAAGATGTGTCCGTTACCTATTCAAGCGGTGTGGACGCTCTGAACAAAGTAAACCTGAAGATAAACGACGGCGACTTCGCTTTCGTGGTAGGTCCTTCAGGCGCCGGAAAATCAACACTTATCAAGCTGGTACTTAAAGAAATAGATGCGACCAGCGGTACAGTAATGGTAAACGGCTTCAATCTGAAAAAGCTGAGAAGAAGAAAGATACCTGCCCTTCGCAGAACTATCGGTGTTGTTTTTCAGGATTTCAGACTTATCCCTACAATGACAGTTTATGAGAACGTGGCATTCGTGCTGAGAGTGATCGACGCTCCTGCAAAGTACATAAGAAGCCGTGTTCCGTATGTTATAAGCCTTGTGGGACTTTCCGATAAGGCGAAAAGCTATCCGACCGAGCTTTCAGGCGGTGAGCAGCAGCGTGTGGCACTTGCAAGAGCCCTTGTAAACGACCCACAGCTCATTATTGCCGACGAGCCTACGGGTAATATCGACCCTGCGCTTTCATATGAGATAGTAGAGCTTCTCAAGGGCATAAACGAGTGCGGCACTACCATTCTTATGGTTACCCACGAGCATGATCTTGTGCGCTATTTCGGAGGCAGAATTATCAACATCAACAAAGGTCAGATCGCCTTTGACGAAGTGATAGGAGGCTCCAATGAAAGCAAGTAGTTTTAGATATCTTATAAATCAGGGCTTCAAGGGCATTTGGAAAAACAGAATGATGACGTTCGCTTCTTTCTGTATTCTGCTCGTTTCCCTGCTCATGGTAGGCACTTCGGTGCTTGTTTCCATTAACCTTACAAGAATAATCGGCGGTATCGAGGACAAGAGCGAAGTCATCGTTATCGTTAAGGACGGCACAAGTCAGGCTGATATGCAGACCCTTGAAAATAAGCTCAAAGAGGTCGGAAATATCAACACTGTGAGCCTTTATTCAAAGGACGAAGCGTGGAAAAATATGCTCAAGGGCATGACAGACGAGGAAAAGGATTTCTTCCAGTATGCCGATGATAACCCATTGCCTGATACTTACAAGGTAACGGTCAAGAATATCGAAAAGATGAGCGAAACAACCACTCAGATAGAGACCTTTGAAAATGTTGACTCAACAAAGTCCCCTACAGCATTTGCTGATATCCTTATCAGTATCAGAAGAGTATTTACGATAGTTGCCTTTGCGGTCATTGTGGCACTTGTTGTGGTTTGTCTGATAATCATTTCAAATACCACCAGAGCAAGCGTTTTCGCAAGACGTAAAGAGATCAACATCATGAAATATGTAGGCGCTACCAACAGCTTTATCAGGATACCTTTCTTTATCGAGGGTATGATAGTTGGTCTGCTTGCAGCCGCAGGCGCACTGCTGCTCACAAAGTTTGCCTACGAGGGAATTTACAACATCTTCAATGATGACTTCAAGCTCTGGAGCATTCTCGGTGTTCAGAATTTGTATTCGTTCAAATCCCTCTTGCTCCCTGTTGCAGCATCTTATCTTATCGCAGGCGCTGTTATCGGTGCGGTGGGTACTTCTATAAGCACAGGCAAGCATCTTAAAGTATAATACATTTGCCAAATATAGACATAAGGCAGGCTATGATCCAACGGGGTTTTTAGACTGCCTTTTGTTGCAGTTTAAAGCATATCCTGACATGAGATAAAAAAGAGAGAACGTGCGGGATAATGCGTTAGAGAAGGATAAAAACGTGTAAAAATGGTCTTTTTTAAGACGGAGGACAAGTATGAAAACAGGTATATTCACAATGAAGCGAGTATTGGCTTTCACTATCGCCGTAGTTGCTTCCATGACAATGCTTGCAGGCGGCACACAGCCGGTCATGACAGCGCAGAACGCTTCTGCAGAAAGTCAGGCAATAAAGAACAACAAGAAAAAAATATCCTCTGCCAAGGATAAAATAAGCGAGCTTGAACAAAAGCAGGCTGATCTTGACAAGCAGATAAACAGCACAAAGGACGATATCTCCAAGGAGGAAGAAAATCAGAAAGCTATCCAAGAGCAGATAGAAACTGTTCAGGAAACTATACTGACCCTTGAGGATTCTATCACTGACCTTGAAACTGAGATAGCCGACCTTGAAGAGGCTATTGCTAAAAGCGAAATAAAAATAAAAAACAAGAGAACTGAGATAGAAAATGGCGTTGTTGACTTCAAACAACGTCTTAGAGCAATGTATGTTGCCGGAAATAGTTCATACACCGATATTCTTATTGGTTCGACGGACTTTTATGATATGCTTATGAAAATAGAGCTTGTCAAAAGAGTGGCTGACCATGACAACACCATGATCGACGGACTTGTTGAGCTTAAAGGCGAGTATGAATCTCAGGAAGCAGAGCTTGAAGCCAACAAGACTGAACTTGAAACTAACAAAGCTACCCTTGAAGAGCAAAAGACCTATCACACTGAGCAGAAGAAAAAGCTTGACGACCTTTATGCAAAAAGTCAGGCTGTTATCGACCAGCTTGAGGAAGATAAGGCGGCTTATGAAGCCAACAAGGAGCAGATAAACAAGGAGCAGGAAGACTTCGAGGCACAGCTCCAGAAGCTTTACAAGGAGCAGGAGCAGATCAAAAAGAAGGAAGAAGAGGAACGTAAGAAAAAAGAAGAGGAAGAACGTAAGAGAAGAGAGGAAGAAGAACGTAGACAACAGCAGCAACAGCAGAATAATAACGGCAATTCTTCACCTTCTAATGCAAACGGCAACACCTCTAACAGCGGTCAATCTTCTACCAATAACGGTGACTACAATTATACCGACAAGAGCCAGTTTACATGGCCTGTGCCGGGTTATTATCATATTTCCTACGGCGTGGGCTGGCGCTGGGGCGCTTATCACAAGGGTATCGACATCTGGTCTCCCGGAATAAGAGGCGCAAAGATATGCGCTGCCGCTGAGGGTACTGTTATACTGGTCAGCAACACCTGCACACACGATTATGGCAAGAACGGCTCATGCGGCTGCGGCGGTGGATATGGAAACTACTGCATAATCGACCACGGCAACGGCTACTGGACCCTTTACGGTCACTCACAGTATATGAGCGTAACACAGGGTCAGCACGTCAACAAGGGCGACGTTCTGGGTATTGTCGGCTCAACAGGATATTCAACTGGCGACCACCTGCACTTTGAGGTGCGATTGAACGGCGTGGCTCAGAATCCGTCAAATTATGTATAAACAGGCAATGCCGAAAGGTCTTGCCCCACAACCAAAGGAGTCTTTTATTTCATGAACAGGCTTTACAGCTTAAAACGTATTCTCACTTTCATTATCGCATTCGCTGTTACCGCCGGTATTGCAGGAAGCAGCTACAATTCATCTTTGAAGATAACCTCAGCGGACACTGAAAGCTCGCAGGGGGAGGACTATAGCTATACTGAATCTGCGGCTGACGGAGGTCAGCAAAGCGATGGACAAACAGAAAATGACGATAATTCTCAGGAGGAGTCAACAGGTTTTGACATCACACAGTATGCAGAACAGCTAAGAGAGCTATCAAAAAAGCAGACGGAAATAAACGAACAGCTCGACAAATATGATGAGGACATTGAGAAAAGCGAGAAAAAGCAGAAGCTTCTGAAAGAAAAGATAGATTCTATAAATGACGAGATAGACGTTCTCAACTCTTACATGACCGCACTGGAGCTTCAGATAAACACCAATCAGCGAAATATCGACAAGAAGCAGGCTGAGATAAACAAGGGCATAGGGGACTTTAAACAAAGATTAAGGGCAATGTATATCGCAGGGTCGGACAGCTACACCACAATGCTTTTGGAATCAGACAGCTTTTATGACATACTCATGAGATTAGAGCTTATAAAGCGTGTGGCACACCATGATGACACTATCATTGATAACCTTATAAAACTCAAGACTGAATATGAGGATATGCAAAAGACCCTTGACAAACAGAAAGCCGAGTATGACGCTCAGTATACGCAGTATACACAGCAAAAGGATATGCTTAGTCAGCTTTACCGCTCCAGTACAAAGACACAGCAAGAGCTTAAAGCTAAGCAGAAAAAGCTCAAAGAGCAGAACGAAGCCTATGAGGCGGAGCGTGAGCAGTTTGAGGGCAGCCTTTCCGGCATACTGAAATCGTCAGGCTCAGGCGGAACAGCAAGAGATAACGAAGTTTCTGCCACAATGGCACTTGCAGATGTGAAGCTTGAGGAGCTTCACAAGGAGATAAACGACCGCCTTGACAAGGGTGAAAAGCTTGGAGATACCGAGCCTGATTACTACTTCGCATGGCCTGTTCCGGGGTCTTATTCCGTATCATCAGGCGTGGGCGCACGATGGGGCTCATATCACACGGGTCTTGACATTCCTGCGGCTCATGGTACGCCTATTCACGCTTCATGCAGCGGCAAGGTCATAAAGATAAACACCACCTGCACGCATGACTATGGCAAGGAGGAGTCCTGCGGCTGCGGCGGCGGTTATGGAAACTATGTTATCATCGACCACGGCAACGAGTTCATCACTCTTTACGGACATCTCACAGAGGTAGATGTAGAGATAGGCGACGAGGTGAAAAAAGGCGACGTTATTGGCAAAATGGGTTCGACCGGCTTTTCAACAGGCGACCACCTGCACATTGAGATACGCTATCAGGGTTATATATTGAACCCTGCGTTCTATCTTGATGTTACACAATAAAAATCGACCTCTTATGGAAAAACATAAGAGGCCTTTTTTTATCTTATTTTGAAACACTCACATGCTTACAAAGACGTGAAATAATCGCTGTGATATATCTTGCTCCTGAAGTGCAAAGAAGCATTATCACGGGGATAAATGTGACTATATATCTGGGCGGATTTTCCCATATAAGGAAAAAGAGTATAACTCCCGTGAGAGTCACTATGCTGAAAAACAAAGCAGAGTGGCGACGCTTGCCAGCGGCATAAACTGCACCAAACGCCATTGCTAAGAGCATTGCACTGTGATAGCCGTCTACATAGATACCAAGCAAGGAGCTGTTCAGTACCTCTTGCAGACCTCCTGTGGGTTCGGAGCGTGAGAGATATTTGCGATAAGAAAAACCACCGCTGTCCCACGTTCTGGCGACTTTGTGATAAGCCATTTTGCAGGCTTCATAAGGGGTGCTTATGTTTTCAAGGCGGGCTTTTATTTCCCGGATATTCGCCTGCTTTTTGGCGTCATATGTATCAAATGACATAGTGAAGTCAACGTCCTCGTCAACGTGGGTCTTGTATTCGCTGTTAAGGCTCATCATTATCCAGTGTGTAACAGGGAAACGATATCTGTCTACCATTTTTTCATCAGAGATACCCATAGCAAGGCCGCCATAGTATGCCGCCTTTGACACGCCAATAAACAGCATAACAGCAGCAAGGCTCAGTATAGCTCCCCTTTTTACACCCATTTTCAGCACAAAAAATATCATCACTGAAATCAGCATTACTGCAATGCTTCCCTTGACAGTGTTTCCAAGTGCGATAAAAAGGCTTGCTATAAGAGCATAGACAACGCTTTTGGTTTTGCTTTTTTCTTTCACCGCAAGGGTCAGAAAATAAAGGGTACAGCTTACAAATATCATGCCTGCTGTGTCAGAATGAAAAAACGGCGTATACAGCAGCATAACAGGCATAAGTGCCGAAATAATGCCGCAAAAAAGCCTTTGGCTGTTAAGTTTGAATATCCTCTCCCCTGTGAGAAAGGTCATTATTACGCTAAGTTGAATAAGAATTACGTTAAAGGTCTGCCCCGCATAGACGCTCACGCCGCCGGTGAAAAGCTTCCATAAGGCGAAAAATGGTATCTGCAAATATATCATGCCCCATGCGTTAGGGTATTTTGCAGCATAAATACGGTAGCTTTCTTTGATGCTCCCCAGATCTTCACCCATGACAAAGCGTTTTGCGAACTCCCCTGTTATTTTTGGGTCAACCATTTCGTAGTTATAATAAAGATAACGCACAAACAATATCTGCAATGCAAGCAAAATCAGGCAGAAAAAAGCAAATATAAGTCTGACACGCTTTTTGGTAAGCTTCTTTTCACAGCGTTTCAGAGCAATATACAACACTATCGCCGCCGCAAGGAAAAATGGTCCAAGACAAAGCATTCGTATGTTACTGCGTTTTATGTATGAGATAAACACAGTTGCAGTGCAACAGCAGCACACGATCATGCTTGTGACCGCAAAAAATCGGTCGGTTTTCTTCACAAACATTTTTTGCTCCTTATTAGGGTGTATCCTCATAATATTTTTTTACATGAGTTCGCCCTGTTTTTTTATTTTGTTCTATATTTCTACATTTGAATTATATCATCAACGGAAATAAGTTTCAATTATTGTAACAACTGAAATTGAAGGAACTTTTTAAAGTTTTTTTAGTGAAGAAAACAAAAAAATCGCCGCTCTGTTGCAAAAAACAAAGCAGCGAGTATTAGTATAAGACAATTATTTTGTGCCGAAGATCCTGTCGCCTGCGTCGCCAAGACCGGGAACGATATAAGCGTCCTCATTGAGCTTTTCATCAAGGTTGCCTACATAAATGTCGATATCAGGGTGAGCCGTTCTCAAAGCGTCAAGACCCTCAGGAGCAGCGATTATGCACATGAACTTGATGTTCTTGCAGCCCTTGTCTTTCAAAAAGTCAACAGCCTGTATCGCAGATCCGCCTGTCGCAAGCATTGGGTCGCAGACGATAACAAGTCGCTCGTTTATTCTATCAGGGAGCTTGCAGTAATACTCGTGAGGCTCGTGTGTGACCTCGTCACGATAAAGACCGATATGACCGACCTTTGCAGACGGAACGAGTGCAAGAAGTCCGCTTACCATGCCAAGACCTGCCCTCAGGATAGGCACGATAGCAAGCTTTTTGCCGCAGAGCATAGGGAGTTTTCTTGTGGTGATAGGTGTTTTCACCTCAACGTCCTCTGTTGGAAGATCTCTCATAGCCTCATAGCCCATAAGCATTGCTACCTCTTCCACAAGTATACGGAACTCTCTTGTTCCGGTCTTTTCGTCACGCATAAGCGTTATTTTGTGCTTTACAAGCGGGTGATTGATGATATTTACGTTTCCCATTTTCCCATTTCCTTTCATAATGATTTATAAATTCGCATTTTTTTGTGTGCAGTAACGTGCGAGCACTGTTCGCACCTGCTATTATTTTTTCGCTGCGTTGCCCTTTTTCTTTGAGAGCATAACGTTTGTAAGAATGCCAAGGATAAGTGCTGCCGCTACTTCTGTGAGTGTTATATCACCGAATGTGAGTGTCAGACCGCCGATACCTGCAATGAGGATAACGGACACAACAAAGAGATTTCTGTTATCGTCAAGGTTTGCATCCTGTATCATTTTAAGACCTGAAACTGCGATAAAGCCGTAAAGAGCGATACAAACGCCGCCCATTACGCAGGCAGGGATAGAATCAACGAACGCAACAAGCGGAGTGATGAACGAAAACAGCATACAGCCGACAGCTGCTGCAAAGATAGTTATAACTGAAGCATTTCCAGTGATCGCAACGCAGGCAACGGACTCGCCGTATGTTGTATTCGGACAGCCACCAAACAGTGCGCCTGCGATAGAACCTACACCGTCACCGAGAAGCGTTCTTGTAAGACCTGGCTCTTCAAGGAGGTCATGATCGATAATAGAAGAAAGGTTTTTATGGTCTGCAACGTGCTCTGCGAAAACTACCAATGCGACCGGCACATAGGCAACAAAGATAGTTGCAAAATATGAGAAGTCGAACTCCTTAAGACCTTTCAGACCTGAAACAAATGCAAAGTCCGGCAGGCTAACAAATGTTTTCAGTGAAACGCTGCCGTCTGTGAGCATATAGCTGCTGAAAACGCTGAAATCTACTATTTTAAGTGCGTCAATATCACATATATTGCCGATAACAGTGAAGATTGCTGCGGCTGCATAGCCTGCAAGGATACCGATTATAAAAGGTATAAGTTTGAGTGTTTTCTTGCCATATGTTGAGCAAAGCATTACCACTGCGAGGGTAATAAGTCCACAAACAAAAGCCACATATGATGAGCCAACAGGCACATTGGATACAGTTTCTATAATCTCAGGTGTGCCGCTGTCTGTGGAAACTGCATACTCTGTTACCTGCTTTGTAACATCGCCTTTGAGCAGGTCGCCAACAGCATTTCCTGCAAGGGAAAGTCCGATTATAGCAACGGTCGGTCCTATTACCACAGCAGGCATGAGCTTATTGAGCCAGCCTACTCCAACAAATTTTACTACTATTGCGATAACGACATATACAAGTCCTGCAAGCAGTGCGCCGACGATAAGTCCAAGCATGCCAAGCTGCATTGAAACGCCGCCTGCAAAAGCCGCCGCCATTGAGCCTAAAAAAGCAAAGGACGAGCCAAGGAACACAGGGCTTTTTCTTTTTGTAAAAAAGATATAAACTATAGTTCCCACACCTGCACCAAACATTGCAGCCGCAGGAGTAAGACCGTTGCCGATAATAAGCGGCACAGCGATGGTCGCCGCAAGGATAGCCAACATCTGCTGAAGTGCGAACACTACCAGTTGACCAGCCTTTGGCTTGTCTGAAACATCAAAAATAAGTTTCAAAATAACACCTCATTCATATTTATTCTTTTCCCATATAAAAGGAAAAATACTTCTTTTCGGCAGCTTTTCCGACACAAACCGCCTTTTTAATTTTAACTTATAACAATATTTTTGTCAATGAGCTAAATGCCGTATTTCAGCAGGATTTTTTGTGCGTAATTGCCCATTATCTTTGACAAATAAGCTGTTTTGCGTTATAATAGCAATTGATATATTGTATTATGTGAGGTAATGACATGAAAAATTACAGATATGTTCTTTTTGACCTTGACGGCACGCTTACTGAGTCGGGCGAGGGCATAATAAATTCGGCTGTATACGCACTGAAAAAGTTCGGCATAGAGCCTGAGATGAGCACCATGACAAAGTTTCTCGGTCCGCCGCTGAAAGATTCTTTCAGGGATTATTACGGCTTTGATGATGAAAAATGCGAGCAGGCTGTGAAATACTACCGTGAATATTACACCACCAAGGGCATTTTCGAGAACCGTGTTTATGACGGCGTTGAAGAATGTCTTAAAAAGCTGTCAGAGGCTGGGCTTCACCTTGCGGTGGCGACTTCTAAGCCGCAGGTCTTTGCAGTGAAGATACTGGAGCATTTTCACCTTGCACAGTATTTTGACTACATAGGCGGTGCGGAGTTTGACGGCTCTAGGAGCGTAAAGGCGGACGTTATCGTGCACACTTTGAAAAACTGCGGAGTTAATGACCGCTCGCAGGTGATAATGGCAGGCGACAGGCATCATGACGTGCTTGGTGCAAAAGCTCTTGGTATAGATTGTATCGGTATGCTTTACGGCTACGGCACAAGAGAGGAGCTTTCTCAGGCAGGTGCGGTGTATATAGCCGAAACGCCTCTGGAAGCCGCAAAATGGCTTCTGGGATAAATTTGACAGGTGTACAAAAGAGCGAAAACCTATTGCAAAAGTCAAATGTTTATGATATAATAAAATAAATTATTATGTGGCGGCATAAGAAATAAGCTTGTGATCCTGCCACGATCAAGAGGAGTTGTTTTCTGTGATAAAGTTTCGCAACCACATTGGAACTATAGGTATATCCACTGGATATCTCAGACAGCTTATCTCGGATACTGCCGAAAGCTGTTTCGGCGTGGCAGGACTTAATGCCTATGGTGCAAAGCAGGGCGTTTCTGCAATGCTAAAAAAAGAGAACACCACAAAGGGCGTTATAATCCGTCAGGACGGGGACGAGCTTATCGTTGACCTGCACATCACTGTGAACTACGGCATAAATGTCGGAGCTATCGTTGACAGCATCATTCACAAGGTAAATTATGTTCTGACAGAGCAGGCAGGTGTCAACGTTAAATCTGTGAACGTTTACGTTGACGAAATGAAAGGCTGAACGTCCTAGGATATCTATAACAGTATAGGAGGAAAACTATAGTGATAAACGGAGGCTTGCTGCGTGACGCTGTCATAAGTGCCGCACACAGCATATCTAACAAGAAAAAATCAGTTGACGAGCTTAACGTGTTCCCGGTACCTGACGGAGATACAGGAACAAATATGTCAATGACTATAACAAATTCCGTAGCAGAGCTTGAAAATCTCAGCGACGATACAGACTGCTCAGTTGTGGCAAGCACAACAGCTTCTGCACTTCTTAGAGGTGCAAGGGGAAACTCAGGCGTTATACTTTCGCTCATTTTCAGAGGCTTTGCAAAAGGACTTGCAGGCAAAAAGGAAATGGGTGCGAACGAACTTGTTGAATCGCTGGAACAGGGCGTTTCAGGAGCATACAAGAGCGTAATGAAGCCTACAGAGGGAACTATCCTGACAGTTGCAAGAGAGTCTGCGGAGAAAGCAAGAGAAATGCTCCACTCCACAAACGATCCTATTATTATAATGGAGGAAGTTTGCAAACAGGCTGAACTTTCACTGAACGAAACCCCAAAACTACTTCCTGCACTTGCCAAGGCAGGCGTTGTTGACGCAGGCGGCAAGGGACTTCTCATTATCTTTGAAGCAATGAGAGATGTATTCAAGGGCGGCGAAATAGTAAAGGCTGATGCTCCTGCACAGAAACAGCAGGTAACAGTCGACACATTTGCGGCTACTGTTGGTCAGTATGACTGTGAGATACACTTCACATACTGCACTGAAATGATAATCACAAAGAAAGCTGACGCTGACGATTCATCAAAGCTGAGAGCTTATCTTGAAACTATCGGTGACTGCGTTGTAGTTGTCGAGGACGATGAGATAATAAAGGTACACGTTCATACCAACGACCCTGGTAAGGCTATCCAGAAGGGTCTTGAATTTGGCTACATCAATCTGCCAAAGATAGAAAATATGAAGCTCCAGCACAAGGCCAGACAGAAAGAGGCAAAACAGGAGTTCGTTCCTGCAAAGCCTGAAAAGCAGTACGGTTTTGTTGCAGTTGCAGCAGGAAACGGCATTGAGTCAATGTTCAGAGATATCGGCGTTGACTGCATCGTTAAGGGCGGACAGACCATGAACCCTTCTACTGAGGATATACTTGCGGCAATAATGTCATGCCCTGCTGAAACGGTTTTCGTTCTGCCTAACAACAAGAACATCATCATGGCGGCTGAGCAGGCTGTTAAGCTTGCAGACAGAAAGGTATGCGTGCTTCAGACAAGGACTATACCGCAGGGAATGTCAGCAATGCTGGCATTTGACCCTGACGCTGATTTCAATACGAACCGCATTGAGATGACCAATGCACTTGAAAGAGTTGCCACAGGTCAGGTAACATTTGCGGCAAGGGATTCTGACTATGAGGGTCACGCTATCAAGCAGGGCGAGATACTCTGCATTGAAAACGGCAAGCTGAGCTTTGTGGAAAAGGACGTTTCAAAGGCAGCTTACAAGCTCACAAAGAAGCTTGTTAAGGGCGACAGCTCATTCATCACGATCCTTTACGGCTCAGATGTTACAGACGAGGCGGCTGAGGCACTGCAAAAGCAGGTAGCTGCGAAGTTCTCAAATCTTGATGTAAATCTTATAAACGGCGGTCAGCCTGTTTACTACTACATCATTTCTGTAGAATAAGATAACAAGGCGGACGGCATTGAGCTGTCCGCTTTTTTGTACAATGGAGAAATTTTTATGAGTGATATAACAAAGATCAGGTGCAGAAAATGCCTGTTGGAGGATATGGACGAAAATGATTTTCTCCGTGATATGCGTTCGCACATTGCGGCATATCCTGCGGACAAGAGGGTATCAGAGGAAGAGTATCATCAGCGTTTGGCGTTTTGCAAGGATTGCGACAAGCTTGTGGACGGAATGTGCGTTTTATGCGGCTGTTATGTTGAGCTGAGGGCGTTGAAGATAGGTATGCGTTGTGCAGATATAGATAAGAAGTGGTAAAGGCATACTGTTCATTCAGGCAAGTTCCTTCCGCCGCAAAATCGCTACGCTCTTTGCGGGTTTTACTTTGTTTAATGGGATAGAAAAAGCGGTGCAGAGATTTGTTCTCCGACACCGCTTTATTATTTCTTTTACTGTTGTGTGCTTTTTTACTTTTCTGCACCGCTTAGTCGGCTGTCGCCGAATGAGGCTCTGCCTCATACTCCGCAGGGGCTTTGCCCCTTGACCCCACAAGCCCTCTAGCGTCGGGCTTGAGCCTGCGCTTTATTGCTCGCTTCGCTCGGTGCTGAGTGATTTGCTCGGTTCAGCTATGCACATTCCTCACTCCTCACTCCTAACTCCTCACTTACTCCTACTCCGCCATTGCCTCTTCCATTTCCTTCACAAGCTCTCCGAACATTGCAAGTGCCTCATTGATAGGCTGAGTTGTTGCCATATCTACACCTGCACCCTTAAGCAATGAGATAGGGTCAGTTGAGCAGCCGCCTTTCAGGAAGCCTATATAGTCCTTTACCGCAGGTTCGCCATACTTCAATATCCTCTGTGAAAGTGCGATAGCCGCAGAATAGCCTGTTGCATACTGATAAACATAATAGTCATAATAGAAGTGCGGTATCCTAGCCCACTCCAATTTTATCTCATCATCAAGCACTATTCCGTCACCGAAATAAAGCTTGTTTAGCTCGCCGTAAAGCTCGTTCAGCCCCTCGGCTGTCAGACTCTCCCCTGCCGCTACCATTTCATTTATTTTCAGCTCAAACTCTGCGAACATTGTCTGACGGTAAAGTGTGGTACGGAACTGTTCAAGAAAGTAATTTATAAGATACGCTCTCTGCTTTTTATCCTCGGTATTTTTCAGCAGATACTGCATAAGAAGGGCTTCACTGCAAGTTGAGGCTACCTCTGCCACGAAGATAACGTAATCTGAATATACCACAGGCTGATTTTTATTTGAAAGATACGAGTGTATAGCATGACCCATTTCGTGCGCCAGCGTGAACATACAGTTAAGTGTATCCTTATGATTGAGTAACACATAAGGGTGAACTCTTGCACCTGCGGAATATGCCCCACTTGTTTTGCCCTCGTTCTCGTAAACGTCTATCCAGCGGTTTTCAAAGCCCTCTTTGAGTATTGCAAGGTAATCCTCGCCCATAGGTGCAAGGGCTTTCAGGACAGTTTCCTTAGCCTCCTCAAAAGTTATCTTCATATCTGCGTCAGGAACAACAGGCGTATAAAGATCATAGAAATGAAGCTCGTCAACGCCCAAAAGCTTCTTTCTCAGTGCAACATAATCATACATATAGTGCATATTGTCATGGACGGCTTCAATAAGGTTTTTGTACACTGAAACAGGCACTTCTGTTCCGTCCAAAGCGGCTTCAAGGCTTGAATCATATCTTCTTGCCTTTGCATAGAAGTTCACCGCTTTTATCTGTGCCGACAGTGTTGCCGCACAGGTGTTCTTGAACTTGTCAAATGTGCCGTACATAGACTCGAAAGCCGACTTTCTCAGCACTCTGTCCTCGCTCTGCACCAGTGGGATATAGCTTCCGTGTGTGACCTGATGAGCCTTGCCGTCCTTATCCACAGCGTCAGGGAAACGCAGGTCTGCGTCAGAAAACATAGAGTAGATATTCTCAGGGGACTGACCCATTTCACCGGTCAGGGCAAGTATCTTCTCCTCAGCCTCAGAGAGGATATGAGCCTTTTTACGACGCAGCTTATCCAGCGCACGCTTATAAAGCTTCAACTCAGGCTTATCCTCATAGAATTTCTGAAGCTTATCCTCCTCGATAGAAATGATCTCAGGTGTTTCAAAGCTTCCTGCTGAGTTTACTGCCACATAGGCGTTCATAAGCTGACCGAGAAAGCCCTGATACTTTGCATTTGCGGTGTCCTCGTCAGAACGTCTTTGAGCATAGTTGCCAAGGCTGTCGCAAAGAACAGATATCTCGTCTGAAAGCTGCATAAAATCATAAAGCGTGTCAGCACTCTCGCTAAGCCTGCCCTTGAACGCCGCTATCCTCTCAGGCATAGCCTTCAGCTTCTGCAAGTCCTCCGCCCACTTTTCGTCAGTGGCATAAATATCCTCCAGTGCCCACTTGAACTGTTCAGGCACTTCACTTCTCTTAGGTATTCTTTCCTCGCTCATTTTCATGACCTCGTTTCTATAATAATAGGTATAGGCTTGTCTTGTGTGGTATTGCCTATAATTAATTTGCGTAACGCTGGTTACATTATACCCCATTGACGTACTTTTGTCAAATTAGGGCAGGTGAACTGTAAAATAATACACGATACAAATAAAAATACGCCCAGCGGCATAAAACTAGGTGCCAATCTCCTTTGCGAGCTTTATTGCCTGCTTTTTAAACTCTTCATCATATTGTTTTCCTGTTCCCATTGATGACACACTCCTTTGTTTTTATTATACTTTGATTGTTTTGTATGTGTCAAGTTTTATTATACAGGATCGCAACTATGATGTAGGAGATTCAGGACTGATAT
>NZ_QTVE01000005.1:189195-215146 GCF_003460465.1 Ruminococcus sp. AF37-20
CGCAACTATGATGTAGGAGATTCAGGACTGATATAATCACCGCATAAGGAAAAGGGCAATGTCCTCCGTGAGTGGAAGGCATTGCCCTTTTTTCCTTTAGAAAAAATCAGTTCAATTGTTTTTGCAGCCATTGAAGGCGATACAGATCATCAAATAAAGTGTCTGCTTTGTACTGCTCCCTAAAACTATAATTTCATCATACGATACCCAATACCGATATGTGTTTGTATCAGCGCCTGACTGCTGTCACTCAGCTTTTTTCGCAGGGTAGCCATAAATACACGCAGGGAGGCTTCGCTGTTATCCGCAGGAGTTCCCCATACACTTTGGATAATGTACTTATGCGTCAGCACCTTGCCGACATTCTTGGCAAGCAGGCAAAGCAGCTTGTATTCTATCGGTGTCAGGTGAATTTCTTCATCATCAAGGTGAACACAGCCCGAAACATAGTCTATCCGTAGTCTGCCATTGACAAACTCCGTGACCGAGATGTTTTCGGACTTCATAAGCCGCCTTTGTATCACTCTGAGCCTTGCGAGAAGTTCGTCAACAGAGAAAGGCTTTGTCAGGTAATCATCTGCACCTTTGTCAAGGGCTGTTATCTTGTCCCTTTCCTCGCTCCTTGCACTGACTATGATGATAGGAACATCGCTCCAAGTGCGTATATGCTCTATCACCTCAACGCCGTCAATATCAGGCAGTCCAAGGTCAAGTATGATAATATCAGGCTTATGCGAAGCGCTGAGCATGATCGCTTCATTGCCCCTGACAGCAGTAATAAAGCGATAGTCGTTCATTTTAAGAGTAGTTGTAATAAGATTTCTGATAGGCTTGTCGTCCTCCACCACCAGAACAAGATATTCATTCATTTAGATCGACCTCTCCTATTGGCAGAGTAAAGCTGACAACTGTACCGTTTGGTATGTTGTCGCTGACAGATATAGTACCGCCGTGTGAAGTAATAATTGACCTGCACAGTGCAAGCCCCAGCCCCAGACTTCTTCTGCTGTCTGAGGAACGGCTGCCGCCCGTATAGAACATATCAAATACCTTTTCTTTTTCTTCATCGGAGATACCAGTGCCGTGATCGGACACGGATATCACAACAGTATGCGCATTTTCTCGGCGCACACTGACGGTAACATCAGAATCTTCATCACTGTACTTGACAGCATTATCCATAAGATTGACTATGACCTGTACGATAAGGTTCGCATCTGCCATAACGGGGATTATCTCGTCATACATATCAACGATGATATTTCGCTTTGGGTGAGTGCGTTTGGTGTGTCTGACAGCCTCCTGAACAATGTCATCAAGTATCTCTACCGAGATATTGAGCTGCATTCTGCCGTCCTCAATTCGTGTAGCGTATAAAAGATTTTCCACCATTTCGATAAGCCACATTGATTCGGAATAAATATCCGTGTATATCTGCTGACGTGCTGATTCATCAAGCGTATCGCCGCCGGAAATGAGCGTGCTGGCATTGCCTGATATGGAGGTCAGCGGTGTTCTGAGATCATGGGATATGGAACGGAGCATATCAGCTCTAAGCTGTTCATTCTGCGCCAGAAGTGCCGCCTCCTCCTTTTCACGGGCATTCTGCTCGGCGATCAGGATATTGCGTTTCAGCTTATTGGCAAGCGTTCCTGCAATGAACGCTGTAATAAACATCGTCACAAATGTGACAAGATAGCCTGCATCGTGAACTGAAAGAGAAAACTCAGGATAGGTGAAGAAGCAGTTGAAAAGCATTACTCCTACTAATGATGATATCAGGCAGAAATACATCTTTGATGTAAAAATGGATATCACAAGCACAGCAATAATATACAGCATGATAATGTCCGCATCGGCAAGTTGAAAGGCTTTGAATGCGTATCCGGCAAGTGTTGCGGCTGTCAGCACCACAATACATATAGCGGAGTCTTTGAACACAGAAAATGCTTTAGAGCTTTTTATAGAATTAGCAGTCATAAGGATCACCCTTGTTATTATAACATATCACTTTTGTGTTCGTCAACATCATCTTCTGACAGGTCGTGTCCACGTCTGCTCTTTTGTATCTCCTCGATGAATTCATCTACTTTTTTCATAATATAAAAGCCGTAGAGAAACATTGCTCCTACAGACAGTGCAAGCAGAACATCTCTCACACGATCATCTCCTAGATTCTGAAACATTTCTGGATATCCCGAACCTCACCTATGACAAATGCGATGTCATCAGTTTCAATTACAGTGTCCGGTGCAGGGATAAATACCTCTTCTCCACGTTTGATCGTCAGAATATTGATCTTGAATTTCTTTCGTATATCGATCTGTGAAAGCGACTTTCCGAACCAGTCCTTCGGTACTTTCAGTTCGTAGATCGAGTAATTGTTATCCAGATGAATAAAGTCGAGTATGCTGTCTGATGCATATTTTGTAGCGATGCGAAGTGCCATCTGCTTCTCAGGATAGACAACCTCATCGGCTCCGTTTTTAAGCAGGAATTTCATTTGTACATCATTTGTCGCACGGGATATGACTTTCTTTGCCCCCAGCTCCTTGAGCAAAGACGTTGTTTCCAGAGAAGACTGAAAACGGCTGCCGAGGGCAACGATACAAACATCATAGTTTCCTACACCAAGCGAACGGAGAAATTCCTCATTGGTGCTGTCACCGATCCTTGCGTTGGTCACATAAGGCAGGATATCGTTGATATGCTTCTCATTTTCATCTACTGCCATGACCTCACACCGAAGCTCCTCCATGCGTCTGGCAATATGACTGCCGAATTGACCTACTCCGATAATTAAAACTGTTTTCATATATAAAACTCCTTATCCTACGGATATTTTTTCAAGCGGTAAGCGTGAATTCTGACTGTCCGCCGACGGCAGAGCTGCATAAATGAGTGTCAGTCCGCCGACTCTTCCGAAAAACATAAGTATCATCAGTATCACACGGGATACAGCAGACAGACCGCTTGTAATGCCAAGTGACAGCCCTACTGTACCGATAGCTGAGCTTGTTTCAAACAGACAGGTCAGCAGCGGTAGATCTTCCACTCTGCTGATAATGACACCGCTTGTAAAGAACAATACAAGATACATAAACAAAACAGCGCCTGCACTGCGGACAGTTTCGTCTGATATTCTTCTTTTGAAGCACTGCACATCATTTCTGCGGCTAAACACTGTGATCGCAGAAAGGAACAGAACAGCAAAAGTCGCTGTTTTCATACCGCCTGCGGTGGAACCTGGAGAACCGCCTATAAGCATAAGAATGACCATAATGGCTGTACCTGATTCATCCATAGCAGCGAGATCAGTTGTGTTAAAGCCTGCGGTTCGTGTTGTGACAGACTGAAACAGTGAATGGATCGTCCGGTCATGGATAGTCCCATGGTCATATTCAAAAAAGAAGAAATACAGCGCAGGCAGAACGATCAAGACAGCAGATGTCATCAGTACGACCTTGCTTTGCAGAGAGTAGCGCCTGATCCTGTGCTTGTGTGTTCCGATATCGCCCCAGACGAGAAAGCCGATGCCTCCCGTAATAATTAGCAGCATAATGATGATATTGAGATAGATGTTGCTGTGGTAATAGGTCAGCGATGAGAACGGTTCTTTTATGCCGAACAGATCAAAGCCTGCATTGCAAAAAGCCGATATGCTGTGAAACAAGGAATACCACAGTCCCTTAGCGATACCAAGATCATTGCAGAAAACGGGTGCAAGCAAAGCCGCACCGATCATCTCTATGATAAGTGATGTTTTAAGGATAAAGCCTGTCAGCTTCACAATACCGCCTACCTGCGGTGCGGAGATGGATTCCTGCATCGTACTGCGCTGCCACAGACCGATTTTCCGCCCTGATGCTCTAATGATCGCAAGCCCAACGGTGATAACGCCCATACCTCCGATCTGAATTAGCATCAGAATGACCGCCTGCCCGAACAGAGACCAGTATGTAGCAGTATCCTTTACAACAAGCCCGGTCACACAGGTAGCTGAAACGGCTGTGAACATTGCATCAGGGAATGAAGTCACACACCGCTGCCTTGATGAGATCGGCAGCATCAGAAGCAGCGTACCTACCAGAATTAGACAAAAAAAACTGATAATGATGACCCGAAATGAAGTCATATGAGTTCTGTTTTTTACTCTATTTTTATGTAACATCGTACACCTCTCGTTCAAATTATAGCTTTATTATATCACGTGAGCGGTTAATGTGCTGTTAAGATTACGGTTACGGCGTTAAGATTTCGTTAAGGCACAATATTGATGTGTGCCGCTTGCCCGTAGTCTATTGGAACACCTGCAAACCGTTCCACACAAGTCCGTATCATCATTATGACGCGCGCCACAATGGCAGCATACCCTTTTTGAAGCTGAATAACTCACAAAGAACTGAGATTTGCTCACACAAGCACTTCTCAGGTCTTTTCTTTTCAGATGGTTAGTTTTCCGCTCCGCAGGCTCGGACGGCTCTGAGGGGCGTTTCAGTTCGTCTGAAGTGGCTTTCAAGCAGAGGTAGGCTCGCCAATGCTCTTGGTGGTGAAGCAAAGGCTGAAGAGAATGAGGACTCTAATAAAAAAACAGGCTCTTGATACAAGAACCTGTTCTCCTGGTGCCGGTGACCGGGGTCGAACCGGTACGGTATCGCTACCATCGGATTTTGAGTCCGACACGTCTGCCAATTCCATCACACCGGCACATAACACTATGATTATAGCATACTTTTTTCATTTTGTCAAGCAAACTGCAAGTAAATTCTGCATTTACTTGTTTGTATATTTTCAACATAAAACATATTTGGCGACTCTTGACTTTTGGAGATTTTTATGATATAATTAAAAACAAGGCAGTAGAGAAATTATTTTCTCCGTCATCGGCAATTACGGAACTGCTGCCGCAAAATAATCGGGAGGGATCTATCGTGAATATAAATGAAATGACAGTGCTTATATGCGACGATTCTATGTTCGCTCGCAAAAAGCTCAGTATGTCTATTTCTGGATTTGGAGTAAAAGCCGTTTATGAAGCAGCCGACGGTGAGGAGGCTGTTAGCAAATATAAGGAGTTCAAGCCTGACGTGGTTTTCATGGATATCATCATGCCAAAGGTAACAGGTATTGAAGCCCTCAAACAGATAATAGCAGAAGATCCTGACGCTAAGGTGATAATGGCTTCTTCTGTTGGTACTCAGAGCCATTTGAAAGACGCTCTTAAGTCGGGAGCTGTGGACTTTTTGCAGAAACCTATAGCTGATAATGACGCTCTTAAAGTTCTTGAGAACGTTGCAAAGGGGGTACTGTAAATGTTTGCGCAGTTTTTTGGAGGCTACCTCTTTAACCATAAGCTTTGTACCGCTGAGGATCTTACTCAGGCTTTCGAGGCTAAAAAGCATACAAGACTTCGCCTTGGCGTTCTCGCTATAAACGCTGGTCTTATGACAGCCGAGCAGGTAGAGCACGTCAATATCACTCAGCAGAGTGTCGATAAACGTTTTGGCGACCTTGCCGTGGAGCTTGGCTATGTTACCGCTGACGACGTTGAAAAGCTTCTCGCTCAGCAGCCTACAGATTACCTGCTCCTGGGTCAGACCCTTGTTAATAACGGTGCCCTTACCAATGCTGAGTTTGAAAAGGCACTTAAAGACTATAAGGCTGAAAATCAGATAACCGACGATATTTCAGACAATCAAACAGAAACTCTACATAACCTTATCAATGAGTTCTATCATTTTGACAATGATGAAAATGCCCGTATCTGTACTGATTATGTTACTTTGCTTTTCAAAAATCTTATCAGATTTATCGGTGACGATTTCACTCCTATGGAAGCGTCAGTTATAAAGAATTTTGCAGCAGAACATATCGTTATCCAAAAAATAAATGGAAAATATAACGCTGAGGCTTGCATTGCCACAGATTCAAAGACATATATGGCTTTCGCTGAGAGGTTTGCCAAAGAGAGCTTCACGGAGGTTGATGACTTTGTAAACGCTACAGCAGGCGAATTTCTGAACGTAAACGACGGTCTGTTCGTTGTAAATGAGTCAAACGAGCATGGCGTTGAGCTTACACTCACACCGCAGGAATTTTTGGAAAATGGCGAGCTTGCCCTGTCAAGCACTGCATTCTGTATCCCGGTGAACTATCCGTTCGGCAAGCTGAATTTCATCATTGCCACCTGATATAATTTTACAAGCACATAATATCCGCCGCTGTCCAGCTTTGTTCAGCGGCGTTGATGTTCTTTGCCTTTTTTATAACTTTTTTTCAAAAACACTTGAAATTTCATTGGAAGTATGTTATAATAGTAAGGTAACAAAAGTTAGATTGATATGATTCAGTTATTGTTCCTCATCAATCCGAGATATAGGTGTGCGGGTCCTGTGCAATGAAACGCTGTGAACCATGTCAGGCGGGGAACCGAGCAGCATTAAGCGGTTTGTTTCGTGTGTCACAGTTCCGCCCGCACGCCCATATGTCGGATTGATTTTTTTATTTTCTTGATTGGAGTGAGAGTTTTGTATCAGGCATTGTACAGAAAATGGCGTCCAATGTCATTTGACGATGTTGTTTCACAACCGCATATTACAACTACTCTCAAAAATCAGATAAAAAGCGGCAAGACCGCCCACGCCTATCTTTTCACAGGCTCGAGAGGTACGGGAAAGACCACCTGCGCAAGAATTTTTGCAAAGGCTATCAATTGCCTTGACCAACATGACGGTGAGCCATGCCTTGAATGTGAGATATGCAAAGACGCTGACAACGGCACTCTTTCCGATATTATCGAGATTGACGCTGCTTCAAATTCTAAAGTAGACGATATCAGAGAGTTGCGTGAAGGCGTTGTCTATACTCCTGAAAGATGTAAATATAAGGTATATATCATAGACGAGGTGCATATGCTTTCCGCTGGCGCATTCAATGCCCTGCTGAAAACTATGGAAGAACCTCCTCCGCATGTCAAGTTTATTCTTGCCACTACGGAGATACATAAAGTTCCTGCAACTATCGTGTCGAGATGCCAGCATTTCGACTTTCACAGGATAAGAAACGAGGACATCGTTTCAAGGCTTATGTATATTGCTTCTCAGGAGGGCTTTACCCTCCACGAAGATGCCGCAGGCATGATAGCAAGGCTTTCTGACGGTGGTATGCGTGACGCACTTTCTCTTTTAGACCAGTGCGTTGCCTATGAAAATGACATCACCCTTGACGTTGTGTCCTCAGCTTCCGGCATTGCAGGACGTGATTATCTTTTTGATATTCTTGAAAAAATAGCCGAAAAGGACGCAGCAGGCGCACTCAGGGTCGTTGACAAACTTTATGATATGTCAAAAGATCTGAAAGTCTTGGCAGGTGAACTGCTCGCTCAGATGAGAAATGTCATGATAATCAAAACTATCGACAACAACAAGGATCTTATAACTTGTCTGCCTGACGAGTATGAAAGACTTAAAGCCCTTGCAGAACGCATGAAGCTGGACGAGATACTCGGGGATATAAATACTTTGCAGGAGTGCAGCGAGCGTTTTGCAAAAAGCACATCAAAGCGTATCGAGCTTGAAATGTGTATCATAAAGCTGTGCGGAGCTGCTCAAAAAGCAGGTGCAACTGTGCAGGCTGTATCAGGCAATGCTGAGATCACAGTGCTTCTTAATAGAATAACTCAGCTTGAGAATGCACTAAAAAATGGTGCCGTTTTGCAGACTCAACCGCAGATCACCACACCGGCTCAGCAGGAACAAGCACCACCACCAAAGCCTTTTGACCCGGATTTCAAGAAAATGAAAGCAAGCGACTTCAAGCTTGTGCAGACTTGGGACAACATTGTGGAGCAGGTCAAGCAGACAAATCCTGCCATAGGCTGTTTCTTAGTCAACTCAAAGGCTTATATGTGTCAGAATGTGCTGCTTATGATAGTACACAATGACTTTTATCTCAAAAAGTTCAAAGCAAGCGGCGATGCTACGGTGCTTAATGAGATACTGAAAAATAATTTCGGACAAAACTTCACTATCAAAGTCAAATCAGCCAAAAATGTCGCACCTGAGGATACGGAAAATCCTATAAATCAGTTGCTTGACAAAGCGAAAAAACTTGATATTGAAGTTGATATAAAAAAATAATTTTGAATATAAGGAGTTTTTAAAATGAAAGCAAGACTTCCACAGGGAATGGGCAAGGGTCCTTCCAATAACATGAATCAGATGCTCAAGCAGGCTCAGAAAATGCAGGACGAGATCACAGCTCTTCAGGCAGACCTTGAGCAGAGAGAGTTCACAGGTACAGCAGGCGGCGGAGTTGTTGAGGTAACTATCAACGGCAAGAGAAACGTTCTTAAGCTTGATATCAAGCCTGAGGTAGTTGATCCGGAGGACGTTGAAACACTTCAGGACCTCGTTATGGCAGCTTTCAATCAGGCTGTTGCTAACCTCGATGAAGTAAGCGACACTGAAATGCAGAAACTCACAGGCGGAGTATCATTCCCAGGTCTGTTTTAATGGCTGAGTCAAACGCACTGCCTTTGGTACTTCTGGCAGAGCAATTTGCAAAGCTCCCCGGTATAGGCATGAAGTCCGCACAGCGCCTTGCCTACTATGTTATGTCCATGACAGACGAGGACGCATCAGCTTTTGCAGCGGCTATCACTAATGCCCACAAAAGCGTTCATCTTTGCAGCGTTTGCCAGAACTTTACTGACAAGCCAAAGTGTCCTATCTGTGCCGACCCAAGACGTGACCACACAACGGTCTGCGTAGTAGAAGACCCAAAGGATATAGCAGCTTTCGAGCGTACTAAGGAGTACAAAGGTGTTTACCATGTTTTGCATGGACTTCTCTCCCCTATGGACGACATTTCCCCTGACAAGCTTAAAATAAAAGAACTGCTTGCGAGGATAGAGCCTGAGAATGTTAAAGAAGTCATTATGGCTACTAATCCTACAGTTAATGGCGAAGCTACGGCAATTTACATTTCAAGGCTGCTGAAACCCCTTGGTGTAAAGGTCACACGTTTGGCGTTCGGTCTACCCGTTGGCGGAGTGCTTGAATATGCTGATGAAGTGACGCTTTACAAGGCTTTGGAAAATCGAAACGAAATATAAGGAAAACCTCCCCGAACTATTCGGAGAGGTTTTTTTTTCGTCTTAAATTTTTGAAAAATTCCGTCAGTGTATCCGCACACTGCTCTTGCAGTATACCACCTGTGCAAAGAGGTTTGTGATTATAGGGTAACTCAAAAAGATTTACCACCGACCCGCAAGAACCAGCCTTTTGGTCATACGCACCAAAAACCACACGCTCTATTCGAGAATTTATTATCGCACCCGTACACATAGGACAAGGCTCGAGAGTAACAAAAAGCTCACAACCCATAAGCCGCCAACCCCCAAGATTGCGACTCGCCTCCTCAATAGCCACAAGCTCGGCATGAGTCAAAGGGGAACGCCCATACTCACGACGATTGAATCCCCTGCCGATTATTTCACCGCTGGAACGCTTCACAACTATCGCACCCACAGGTACTTCCCCCTGCTCTGCGGCAATTTCCGCAAGCTCCAACGCTTTTTTCATGTAAAGCTCATCTCTCGTCATATTATCCTCGCACACACAAACATGGTCACAAGAATTGCAGCTATCCACACTGCGATTGAGTTAGTTGCAATGAAAGATTTAACTCGCTTTGACATCGTCATAAAAGAATTATCATTTTCAATGTTGAATGTCCAGTCACCAAAGCTTGTAAGCTTCGAGTACATTACAAGTGATACACCAACGATCACTGTACAGATTATGACTTCTGCTATTTTGGCATAAGGAAGATCATAGAGAACAATGTAACTTAATACAAAATTCGTGATGTGGGCGCAAATACTCATTGAAATTGCAGTAAAAACCGAGCCTGTTCGTATAGTAAATAGTCCAAGAACCGCAGTACAGCATATAACAAAAGGCAGATATGTAATATCATAGTAGCATAAACCATTTACAACAGCAGTGATCATAATAGCGAAGGTGTCGCCAAATTGACGAAAAGTCTGCAAAAAAACTCCTCGAAATACTATCTCTTGCATTATAGGAACAATGATCGCAAAGAAAGCAAAAGAAACAAGAGCAACAACAGGATCTTCAGAGAATACAAAAATAGAATATATCCCGTCTAAATGCACAGCTGAAAACAGCAGACTAAGGATATATTGTCCAACTCTGCCCACAACGATTATGACCATCATAATAACCACAGCAGTTCCACGCATTTTTTCGTAGCCCTTTGAATTTGCAAAAACGACTTTATTAGGGATCTTAGTAACGATCTTAAAAATAAGACCAGGCACAACAAACTTTGCGGCAAACAACAGACCTAAAATAAAAGTCATTCCAACACCATATCTGCCATATCCGCCATCTGTTTGAGAAAAATACACAAATGTACCGGTTGTATCCGGCGCGTATTTATTCACTATAAAATAGTTAAGAAAATCAATAGCAAGCATTACCACAAGACAAATGCCCAACAAACTACAGCATTTTAGCATAGAGATCCTCTCAGCTACCTCTGCCTTATGAGGCACAAAACCCTCGCCATCAATGTATGAGTGTTCTCTTGTATCATGTATAAACTGAAATCCAAAAGAATTTTGAGGATTTGAACGCCACTTTGCAAACGACTTCTTATAATCATCACTTTGATTTTGATAAGTGGTATCCTGGGCAACGTCAATCATATAATCTTTAGTATTCGTATCGTTCAAATTCTCACCTCCGATATACTAATTATAGCATATCACCGTACTTTTTTAAAGCATACAAATATCATTTAACTTATTATTCATAATATTTTAAGACAAAAAAAGATCGGATACATATTGTACCCGATCTTTATATAGCGAACTAAAAATTAGTCTCTAACAGCTGTAACGACGCCAGAACCTACTGTTCTACCACCCTCACGGATAGCGAAACGAAGTCCCTCTTCGATAGCGATTGGAGTGATAAGCTCAACATCCATCTCTACGTTATCGCCAGGCATACACATTTCCTTGTCAGCAGGAAGTGTGATAACGCCTGTAACGTCAGTTGTTCTGAAATAGAACTGTGGTCTGTAGTTGTTGAAGAATGGAGTATGACGGCCGCCCTCTTCCTTCTTCAGAACGTAAACCTGACCTGAGAACTTTGTATATGGGTGAATGGAGCCTGGCTTACAAAGAACCTGTCCTCTCTGAATGTCAGATCTCTGGATACCACGGAGAAGCGCACCGATGTTGTCGCCTGCCTCAGCGTAGTCAAGGATCTTTCTGAACATCTCGATACCTGTTACAACAGTCTTTGGTCTCTCAGTTGAAAGTCCGAGGATCTCAACTTCGTCACCAGTCTTGAGCTGACCTCTTTCAACTCTACCAGTAGCAACTGTACCACGGCCTGTGATTGTGAATACGTCCTCAACAGGCATCAGGAATGGAAGATCAGACTTTCTGTCTGGTGTTGGAATGAATGAGTCAACAGCGTCCATAAGGTCAAGGATTGGCTTGTAAGCTGGATCTGAAAGATCATCTGGAGCTTCAAGAGCTGCAAGAGCTGAACCCTTGATGATTGGAGTCTCATCGCCAGGGAAATCGTACTTGTCGAGGAGCTCTCTGATATCCATCTCAACGAGATCGAGAAGCTCTTCATCGTCAACCTGGTCAGCCTTGTTCATGAAAACAACGATAGCTGGAACGCCTACCTGTCTAGCAAGGAGAAGGTGCTCTCTTGTCTGAGCCATAGGACCGTCAGAAGCAGCAACTACGAGGATAGCGCCGTCCATCTGAGCAGCACCAGTGATCATGTTCTTTACATAGTCAGCGTGGCCTGGGCAGTCAACGTGAGCATAGTGACGATTCTTTGTCTCATACTCAACGTGAGCTGTGTTGATTGTAATTCCTCTCTCTCTCTCCTCTGGAGCTGAGTCGATGTTGTTGTAATCCTTCTTCTCAGCAAGACCTTCAAGAGCAAGAGTCTTTGTGATAGCAGCAGTAAGAGTTGTCTTACCGTGGTCAACGTGACCGATTGTACCAATGTTAACGTGTGGTTTGGTTCTTTCGAAATGTGCCTTTGCCATAGGAATTTTCCTCCTTAAAATTTAATAGTTTCCGATTTAACATACCGTAGTATAATTATATCAAATAAAAAGCAAATTTGCAATAGAAAAAGCAGAAAATTTTCCGCAAATTTATTAGTCCTTGTTTCTTGAAGCCATGATCTTCTCAGAGATAGACTTTGGTACCTGAATGTAGCTGTCAGGCTCCATTGTGTACTGTCCACGGCCCTGTGTCTTAGAACGCAGATCATTTGAGTAACCAAACATTTCAGACAGTGGAACGAGAGCGTCTACCTGAACAGCACCGGTTCTCTGCTCCTGACCGAGGATCTGTCCACGACGGGAGTTGAGGTCGCCTATAACTGTTCCGAGATAATCATCAGGAGCGATAACGCAAACCTTCATGATAGGCTCAAGAATGATTGGTGAAGCCTTTCTCATAGCCTCCTTGAACGCCATAGAACCGGCGATCTTAAATGCCATTTCAGAAGAGTCGACTTCGTGATAAGATCCATCGTACAGCTCGACCTTAACGTCAACTACCTGGAAGCCTGCGAGAACACCGTTCTCCATAGCGCCCTTGATACCTGCGTCAACTGCAGGAATGTATTCCTTAGGAATAGCACCGCCGACAACCTTGTTGATGAACTCATAGCCCTTACCGGACTCGTTCGGCTCAACATTGATCTTAACGTGACCGTACTGACCCTTACCACCTGACTGCTTAGCGTACTTGTAATCAACGCTTGCAGGAGCAGTGATTGTTTCCTTATATGAAACCTGAGGAGCGCCGACATTAGCCTCTACCTTGAACTCACGGAGAAGTCTGTCTACGATGATCTCAAGGTGCAGCTCGCCCATTCCGGCGATAATTGTCTGACCTGTTTCCTCAGAAGTATAAGTTCTGAATGTTGGGTCCTCTTCAGCAAGCTTTGCAAGAGCGATACCCATCTTTTCCTGACCTGCCTTAGTCTTAGGCTCGATAGCGAGCTGGATAACAGGCTCAGGGAATTCCATTGACTCAAGAAGTACAGGGTGCTCTTCATCACAAAGAGTGTCACCTGTTGTTGTGTTCTTCAGACCGATAGCGGCACCGATATCACCAGCGTAGATAGTATCGATATCCTTTCTAGCGTTAGAGTGCATCTGAACGATTCTTCCGATTCTCTCGTCTTTGTCCTTAGTGGAGTTATAAACTGTAGAACCGGCTGTCAGAACACCTGAATAAACTCTGAAGTAGCAGAGCTTACCAACGAATGGGTCTGTAGCGATCTTGAATGCGAGAGCAGCGAACGGCTGATCGTCGCCTGAAATTCTCTCAACTTCTTCACCTGTGTTTACGTCAGTACCCTTGATGTGTGGTACGTCGATAGGTGAAGGCATATAATCTACAATAGCGTCAAGAAGCTTCTGAACGCCCTTGTTTCTGTATGAAGTTCCGCAGGTAACAGGTACCATTGTGTTAGCGATAGTACTCTTTCTGATTACCTTCTTCATCTCGTCGATAGTGATCTCCTCGTCTGCGAAATACTTCTCAGCGAGATCGTCATCAACTTCTGCAAGATGCTCGATAAGGTCAGCGTGATACTGTTCAGCCTTTTCCTTGAGGTCCTCAGGAATTTCCTCCTGACGGATATCCTTTCCAAGGTCATCATAGTATACATAAGCCTTCATTTCGAGCAGGTCGATGATTCCCTTGAAGTCGTCCTCAGCGCCGATAGGGAGCTGGATAGGAACGGCATTACAATGGAGTCTTTCATGGAGCATATTCAAAACGTTGTAGAAGTCTGCGCCCATGATATCCATCTTGTTGACATATACCATTCTTGGTACCTGATAGTTGTCAGCCTGTCTCCAAACTGTTTCAGTCTGAGGCTCAACACCACCCTTAGCACAAAGAACTGTTACAGAACCGTCGAGTACACGAAGTGAACGCTCAACCTCAACTGTAAAGTCAACGTGGCCCGGAGTATCTATAATGTTGAGTCTGTGACCCTTCCAGTAGCAAGTAGTAGCAGCAGAAGTAATTGTGATACCTCTCTCCTTCTCCTGTGCCATCCAGTCCATTGTAGATGCACCGTCGTGTGTTTCACCGATCTTATAGTTTACACCGGTATAAAACAGGATACGCTCTGTAGTAGTAGTCTTGCCGGCGTCGATGTGTGCCATGATACCGATATTACGGTAATCCTGCAATTTACATTCTCTTGCCATATATATCCTCCTTTATACCTCTTACCATCTGTAATGAGCGAAAGCCTTGTTAGCTTCAGCCATCTTATGAGTTTCGTCACGCTTCTTGCATGAACCGCCAACGCCGTTAAGAGCGTCGAGGATCTCTGCTGCGAGTCTCTCTCTCATTGTGTCCTCGTTTCTCTCACGAGAATACTTTGTTATCCATCTCAGACCAAGTGTCTGTCTTCTGTCAGGACGAACCTCCATTGGTACCTGGTAAGTCGCACCGCCTACACGGCGAGCCTTGACCTCCAGCTCAGGCATGATGTTATCCATAGCCTCCTGGAATACTTCAAGAGCAGGTCTGCCTGTCTTTTCTTCGACAATTTCAAATGCTCCGTAAACGATCTTCTGGGCAACACCCTTCTTACCGTCAAGCATGATGTTGTTTACAAGACGTGTAACAAGCTTAGAATTGTATACTGGATCCTGAAGCACGTCTCTCTTTGTAACTCTACCTCTTCTTGGCACTTTAATTCCCTCCTTCACAAATAATGAATTCACAGGTACTCGCTCTGTAACCACGGCACACAGCCGTTTTACAGCCCCGTCAGTTCCTTGTAGAGTCAACTAATATATATTAATCACTCCACATAAACTGTGGTCTTCGCAATATGCGACAATGAGTTATTACCTTGTTACTAAAATGAGCTTTTCAGTTTTTGATTACTTGGCTGCTCCTGCCTTTGGCTTCTTAGCGCCATACTTGGATCTCGCCTGCATTCTCTTAGCAACGCCCTGAGCGTCGAGAGTGCCTCTGATGATGTGATATCTTACACCAGGGAGGTCCTTAACACGTCCGCCTCTGATAAGAACAACGGAGTGCTCCTGAAGATTGTGTCCGATACCAGGGATATAAGCTGTAACTTCGTTTCCGTTTGTGAGCTTAACTCTGGCAACCTTTCTCATAGCTGAGTTTGGCTTTTTAGGTGTAGCAGTTCTTACTACTGTGCAAACGCCACGCTTCTGTGGGCAGCTCTGATCGATAACTACCTTCTTCTTTGAGTTGAAACCCTTCTGAAGAGCAGGAGCTGTAGACTTGTCTGCAAGGACATTTCTTCCTTTTCTTACTAACTGGTTAAAGGTTGGCATATTTTCTCTCCTTTCATAGATTTGATACTATACGCCGATATACAATACATCAGCATACCTTGATATTATACACTATTCTCCGTCTCTTGTCAAGCACTTTTTCTTGACTTTTTTAACTTTTTGAAAATTTCAGTTAAATTTTCTGTCAAAAGCTATAAAAAGCACAGGGCAGCGGCTTTTCACGCCCTGCCCTGCAAATATATTCCCTCATTCCGTCTTGCTGTCTGTATCTAAAATTTGTCCTTTATCCGCCACTTCGACCTCTGTCTCGCTGAATCTATGATAAGTTATAACACAATCGCTGTCGTCAGTCTTGTCCGAATAGGTTATATCGTTTTGTACTTCATTGATATAAAGTTTCAGATCATCACTAAAATAGGTGTTTGCACCCGTTGCGAATTTAATTGCAACGAGCCATTCATTTTCATCAAAGAAGTAATTTCTGTTGTTCTTTACCGTCGCACTTTGGGAACCGTACCATTCATTATTAGTATCGTCCTGCTCCACAATATCCTTATAATTGGAAGTTATACTGAAATATCTTCCGTCCACCTTGATAATTATGCCTTCCTTTGACCCTCCTGCTGTGGAAACGTTTATGGCTTTACCCTTTTGAATTGGTGTTATTATCAGCGGATAGATAATATCCCTTTCGTAATTGTCAGCATCATAATCGATATGCTTAACAGAATTTACCAACGTATTAATTTTAAATCCCCAGTCCTTTTCAACAGGATTTAGCACAATGTTGAAGTCGTCAGCTTGCAGTATCATATCTTCGTATATATGCTGTACACTATCAAGAATGAGCTTATCAAGCTTTTCCTTGCCTGTATCCTTTGAACTGTCGATATCATAAGCATAGGCTATTGATGATCTAAGTGAATAATAGAAGTCTGTTCCAAAGCTGTCGCCACCGACCGTTTCGCCAAGACCTGTTGCGATCTCATCCGAGTTCCAATTACTCAGATTATCGCAGTTTGTGCCGACTGCGATTTTTTCGCCCACTTTCAGTTCGTCCGCATAAACAAACTTCCCTGTGGTAACATCTTTCGCTCTGAAATCAAGTTTAAACGCAGCGTAATAGTGGTATTTCAGGTATTCATATTCATTCACAGTAACATAGTCGATCAATCCGCCCTTTTCAGAGGTGTATTTCTCAACATATATCTTATCGACAAAAAGATATCCCGTTCCGTCCGAGCCGCAGCCTGCATACATTCCGACCGCCGTTATCTCTTTGTCTTTAACGACCTGCTTAAGCGCATTTTGTGCCTGTTCTAAATCAGCCGTAAGCTCAGTGCTGTCAAGGCTTTCCGAACTGTCTATACTTGGCTGCTGCATACCGACATTGATCTTATGCTCATCACCGCTGCGATAAAGGGTCAGCGCACCGCCCACCACCAGAAGCAAAGCCGCAAGCACCGCCCCTGCAAGCTGAAAGCCTGTAAGTTTTGTTTTATTTTTCTCTGTAGGCTTGTCATACATAAGCACACTCTCCTTCCAATCCGAAGGAGTTTTTATACAGTAAAAAGCATTTATCTTTTTCATTTGCTGCCCCTTTCTGTGATATCATCATTGCAAACTATACCTTTAGTCAATGTTATGCTGAAAGTCCAGCCCCCACATAATAATTTTTACCTCTTTTGTAGTGGATGGTGTCCTCGACGTCCCGATACTTTATGTCTTTATTGACATTCATATAGTTCACAACATCATCATATCCTTCAGTTGTTCTCTTCCACGTTTGAGATGTGTTTTTATCGTGTTTTCCTTGATATTTGTCAGCTTAGCTATCTCCTGCACTGACAGCTCCTCAAAGTAATAAAGATAAATACTATCCCGATATTTCGGGGGAAGTCTGAAAATAAGGTCAAGTATCTCTATGTCGCTGCCGTCCTTTGAGAAAGACGTTATGCTGTTCAGATCGACTGTGTTTTTCCTCAAACGATACCGCAAAACACTCCGGCATTCGTTGAGAGCCACTCTGATGAGCCACGCTTTCGGGTTTGGCAGACTGCCTTTTTTCATCTGCTTGAAAAGCTTGAAGAACACGTTCTGATAGCAGTCCTCAGCGTCGGAAAAATTTCCCGTGTGCACCACGCAAAGCCTTGTTACCATATCCGAATACTCCTCTACGAGTTGGCGGTATTCGCTTTCGGTCATATTCTTCATGCTTTCACTTCCCTTCATATACTAAAACGCCGTGGCAGGCAAAAAGGTTTCATACAAAATAAAAAAATCAGCCCGCATGAATGAACCATGCAGGCTGATATAAAAGTCATTAGTACAACGGTGTTTCTGCGGTGTTATGGTTAGCCGCGCTCTCATTCTTGACCACCTGAACGTTGTTGTAAACGTCCATACCGGTGCCGGCAGGAATGAGCTTACCGATAATAACATTTTCCTTAAGACCCATGAGCTTATCGGTCTTTCCTCTGATAGCTGCGTCTGTAAGAGCCTTAGTTGTCTCCTGGAATGAAGCAGCCGACAGGAATGAATCCGAGTAGCTTGAAGCCTTTGTGATACCCTGAAGAACAGGAACAGTTGTGATAAGTCTTGCGTTCTCGTCGCCAGCGTCGATCTGAGCCTGTATCTCCTCGTTGAGTCTTGCGACCTCTCCTCTGTCGATAAGTGAACCAGGGAGCAGATAGCTTGAACCGGAGTCGTCGATTTTGACCTTTCTCATCATCTGACGAACGATAACTTCGATGTGCTTATCGTTGATATCAACACCCTGCAGACGGTAAACCTTCTGAACTTCGGTGATGATGTAGTTCTGAACAGCCTTAGGACCATTAACTGCAAGGATATCAGCTGGGTTGATAGAACCCTCTGTGAGTGGCTCACCGGCTGTAACAGCCTGTCCCTCACGAACTCTTATCTTGTAGCCGTATGGAATAGCATAAGACTCCTGCTCAGGATTTTCAGTGTCCTCACTTGTAACAGTGATCTGCTTGGTCTTCTTGACCTCCTCGATCCTAACTACGCCGTCGATCCTTGTGATGATAGCAGCACCCTTTGGACGTCTGCTCTCAAACAACTCCTCGACTCTAGGAAGACCCTGTGTGATATCTTCCGCAGATGCGATACCACCTGTGTGGAAGGTTCTCATTGTAAGCTGTGTACCAGGCTCACCGATAGACTGAGCGGAGATTACGCCGACAGCCTCACCGACCTGAACGATATTTCCGTTTGCAAGGTTAGCGCCGTAGCACTTAGCGCAAACGCCATGCTTAGCCTGACACTGAAGAACTGATCTGATAGAGATAGAATCCTTACCCTCAGCTTCGAGTGCAGCAACTATTCTTTCAGCGTCATGAACGTTTATGAGCTTGTTTCTTGAGCATATCATCTCGCCTGTCTTAGGATCCTTGAGGTCCTCAACAAGGTATCTGCCCACAAGTCTCTCGCTGAGAGGCTCGATCATTTCGTTTCCGTTCTTTATGTCGAATATCTCGATACCAACGTGAGTACCGCAATCCTCCTGACGAATGATAACGTCCTGAGAAACGTCAACAAGACGTCTTGTAAGGTAACCTGAGTCAGCTGTACGCAGAGCTGTATCGGCAAGTCCCTTTCTCGCACCTCTGGAAGAAATGAAGTATTCCAGAATGTTAAGACCCTCACGGTAGTTAGCTCTGATAGGCATCTCGATAGTTGAACCTGATGTGTTGGCGATAAGTCCACGCATACCTGCCAGCTGTCTGATCTGGTTGATAGAACCACGGGCACCTGAGTCAGCCATCATGTTGATTGGGTTATATGGGTCAAGGTTAGCTTTCAGAGCCTCTGTAACTTCGTCTGTAGCGTTGTTCCAGATCTCGATGAACTTCTTTGACTTCTCTTCTCTTGAAATATAACCTCTCTTATACTGCTTGTCTATCTTGTCAACAAGTCCGTCAGCCTTAGCAAGGATATCCTTCTTTGCCTCAGGGATAGAAGCGTCGCAAACAGCAACTGTGATAGCAGACTTTGTAGAATACTTATAACCAAGGCTCTTGATGTTGTCGAGAACTTCGGAAGTCGTAGTAGTACCGTGCTTCTGTATACATTTATCAATGATATCAGAAAGCTGCTTCTTCTTTACAAGGAAGCTTATCTCAAGATCGAACTGCTTTTCTGAATTTGTTCTGTCAACAAAGCCAAGGTTCTGAGGAATGATAGAGTTGAAGATAAGTCTTCCGACTGTAGCGTCTATCACCTTTGATACCTGCTTGTCGCCTATCTGCTTGGTTATCCTTACCTTGATAGCAGCATGAAGTGAAACGATGTGCTGATCGTAAGCCATAAGAGCCTCGTTCACATCTCTGAACACCTTGCCCTCGCCAGGCTCGCCGTCCTTCTTCAGTGTCAGGTAGTAAGAACCAAGTATCATATCCTGTGTAGGAACTGCAACAGGGCGTCCGTCTGAAGGCTTCAACAGGTTGTTGGCAGCCAGCATAAGGAATCTTGCCTCAGCCTGAGCCTCTGCTGAGATCGGCAGGTGAACAGCCATCTGGTCGCCGTCGAAGTCAGCGTTGAACGCTGTACAAACCAGTGGGTGAAGCTTGATAGCTCTGCCCTCTACAAGGATAGGCTCGAATGCCTGAATACCAAGTCTGTGAAGTGTAGGCGCACGGTTGAGCATTACAGGGTGACCCTGAATAACGTTTTCAAGTGCGTCCCAAACCTCCGGCTCAGCTCTGTCTACCTTTTTCCTTGCAGACTTGATGTTGATAGTAGGATTGGTGTCAACAAGTCTTTTCATAACGAAAGGCTTGAACAGCTCAAGAGCCATTTCCTTTGGCAGACCGCACTGATACATCTTAAGCTCAGGGCCTACGACGATAACAGAACGTCCTGAATAGTCAACACGCTTACCAAGAAGGTTCTGTCTGAAACGTCCCTGCTTACCTTTGAGCATATCTGAAAGTGACTTGTATGCTCTGTTGTTAGGACCTGTAACAGGTCTGCCGTGTCTGCCGTTGTCGATAAGTGCGTCAACAGCTTCCTGAAGCATTCTCTTTTCGTTTCTAACGATGATGTCAGGTGCTTCAAGCTCCAGCATTTTCTTAAGACGGTTATTTCTGTTGATAACACGTCTGTAAAGGTCATTAAGGTCGCTGGTTGCGTATCTTCCGCCGTCCAGCAGTACCATAGGTCTGATATCAGGTGGTATAACAGGTATAGCCTCCAGTATCATCCACTCAGGTCTGTTGCCTGATGTTCTGAAAGCCTCAACGATCTCCAGTCTTTTCAGAAGCTTGATACGCTTCTGACCCGCAGGAAGATCCTTCAGCTCAGTTTTAAGCTCTTCTGAAAGCTTCTCGAGGTCGATCTCTTCAAGAAGCTCCTTGATAGCCTCAGCGCCCATGCCGGCTCTGAACTCGTCCTCGTCATACTTTTCCTGCATTTCGCTATAATCCTTTTCAGTAAGGAGCTGACCCTTGATAAGCTCAGTGTTACCCGGATCTATAACGATGTATTTTGTGAAGTAAAGAACTTCTTCAAGTCTTTTCTGTGATATTTCAAGCATCTGTCCTATTCTTGACGGAGTTCCCTTGAAATACCAAATGTGAGAAACAGGTGCAGCAAGCTCGATGTGACCCATTCTCTCTCTACGAACCTTGGCTCTTGTTACCTCAACGCCGCAGCGCTCGCAGACTTTGCCTTTAAAGCGAATTTTCTTATATTTACCGCAGTGACACTCCCAGTCCTTTGAAGGTCCGAATATCTTTTCGCAGAACAATCCGTCCTTTTCCGGCTTCTGAGTACGATAGTTTATTGTTTCAGGTCTGGTAACAACGCCGTAAGACCACTCACGGATCTTCTGAGGCGAAGCAAGACCGATCTTGATTGATGCAAACTCATTGAATTCCAACAGCAGTACCCTCTTCCTGTTTAGTTTGAAGCACGGCAGCAGCCGACTTCTATATGAAACGGTCGCAGGGGCGGAGCCTTCCGCCCTTTGACCTCAGCTTATTTAGTTACTGTGCAAAATTATTCACCGTCATTAAGGAACAGATCAGACTCGTCGGAAGCTGCGCTGCCCTCCAGTTCGGAAGTGCCGTTCTCGTCTTCAGCCATGAAGCCCTCGTCGAGATCGCCCTCGTCAACGCCGAAATCGATATGATCTTCGATAGCAGGCTGTGGAACAAGCTCCTCGTCCTCGTCAAACGACTGCTTAAGATCTATTTCCTCGTTATTGATGTTGAGTACCTTGAGATCCAGACCAAGTGACTGAAGTTCCTTAACAAGTACCTTGAACGCCTCAGGAACACCAGGCTTAGGAACATTCTGTCCCTTAACGATAGCCTCGTATGTCTTGACTCTTCCCACAGTATCGTCAGACTTAACTGTAAGGATCTCCTGAAGTGTGTAAGCAGCACCGTAAGCTTCGAGCGCCCAAACTTCCATTTCTCCGAATCTCTGACCGCCGAACTGAGCCTTACCGCCAAGTGGCTGCTGTGTTACCAGTGAATAAGGACCAACTGAACGTGCGTGTATCTTATCGTCTACGAGGTGGTGGAGCTTCAGGTAGTACATATAACCGACTGTAACTCTGTTATCGAACTTCTCGCCTGTTCTTCCGTCATAAACAGTGAACTTGCCGTCCTCGCTCATGCTCAGTGCGTTAGGGTTGATGACCTCGTCCATTGTGTGGAGAGTGAACTCATCGTCCTTATGCTCCAGATAATTCTGCTGAGCCATTTTGAAGCATTCTCTGATGTCTGCCTCATGAGCGCCGTCAAATACAGGGGTCATTATCTTCCAGCCAAGAGCCTTTGAAGCCATACCAAGATGAACCTCAAGCACCTGACCGATGTTCATACGGGAAGGTACGCCCAATGGGTTAAGACAGATATCAAGCGGAGTACCGTCCTCAAGGAATGGCATATCCTCCTGTGGAAGTATTCTTGAAACGACACCCTTGTTACCGTGACGACCCGCCATCTTATCGCCCACAGAGATCTTTCTCTTCTGTGCGATGTAGCATCTGACGAGCATATTTACTCCAGGAGAAAGCTCGTCGCAGTTCTCTCTTGTGAATATCTTAACATCAATAATAGTACCAGCCTCGCCGTGAGGTACCTTAAGAGAATTATCTCTAACTTCTCTAGCCTTTTCGCCGAAGATAGCTCTGAGAAGTCTTTCCTCTGCTGTCAGCTCAGTTTCACCCTTAGGTGTTACCTTACCAACAAGAATATCGCCTGAGCGAACCTCTGCGCCTATTCTGATGATACCGTTCTCGTCCAGATCCTTAAGAGCGTCCTCGCCAACGTTAGGAATATCTCTTGTGATCTCCTCAGGTCCGAGCTTTGTATCTCTGGCTTCTGTCTCATATTCTTCAATATGGATAGAAGTGTACTTATCCTGCTTTACAAGGTTTTCGTTCAGAAGAACGGCGTCCTCGTAGTTGTAACCTTCCCAAGTCATGAAGCCGATAAGAGCGTTCTTACCAAGTGAAAGCTCACCGTTTGAGGTAGCAGGACCGTCACCGATTATCTGATTAGCTTCAATTCTCTCGCCCTTATTGACGATAGGTCTCTGGTTTGTACAAGTACCTGCGTTTGAACGCTTGAACTTAGTCAACTCATAAGTTCTGAGCATACCGCTGTCCTCACGGATAACGATCTTGTCAGCGTCAACGCTCTCAACAACACCTGCGTTCTTAGAAACAACAGCAACGCCTGAATCAAGACAAGCCTTGTATTCCATACCAGTACCAACGATAGGAGACTCAGTCTTGAGCAGCGGCACAGCCTGTCTCTGCATGTTTGAACCCATGAGCGCACGGTTAGCGTCATCGTTCTCAAGGAACGGGATACAAGCAGTAGCCACAGAAACTACCATTTTAGGTGAAACGTCCATGAAGTCGATCTTCTCTCTCTCGATCTCGAGGATCTGATCTCTGTATCTGCCGTTTACCTTAGGTCTGGCAAACTTGTTGTCCTCAGTAAGAGGCTCGTTTGCCTGAGCGACCATGTAGTTATCTTCAACGTCAGCCGTCATATAAACAACTTCGTCAGTTACAACGCCTGTTTCCTTGTCAACACGTCTGTAAGGAGCTTCGATAAAGCCGTACTCGTTTATCCTTGCGAAAGAAGCAAGATAAGAGATAAGTCCGATGTTAGGACCTTCAGGCGTCTCGATAGGACACATTCTGCCGTAGTGAGTATAGTGAACGTCACGGACCTCAAATCCGGCACGGTCTCTTGAAAGACCGCCAGGGCCGAGGGCTGAAAGTCTTCTCTTATGAGTAAGCTCAGCCAGAGGGTTGTTTTGATCCATGAACTGTGACAGCGGAGAAGAACCGAAGAACTCTCTGATAGCCGCAGTGATAGGTCTTATATTGATAAGAGCTGTAGGAGTAACGACCTCAGTGCCCTGTGACTGAATGTTCATTCTCTCACGGATAACTCTTTCCATTCTTGTGAAACCGATCCTGAACTGGTTCTGAAGAAGCTCGCCTACTGAACGGATTCTTCTGTTGCCAAGATGGTCGATATCGTCAACAGTACCAACGCCCTCACAAAGGTTTAGGAAGTAAGAAACCGTAGCGATAATATCATCGATAGTGATGTGCTTTGGAACGAGGTCGTCAGCCTTAAGTCTGATGTTCTCCTTAAGCTCTTCCTCATTCTCAGAATCCTCAAGAATTTCCTTGAGAGCCTTGAAAGATACCTTTTCGTTGATGCCAAGCTCAGTGCAGTCAAAATCAACATAAGCGTTGATGTCTACCATGCCGTTGCCTATGATCTTAACTTCGCACTCTTCAAGCTTTGTAACAGCCTCGCCTGTTGCGGAAGTAAGATGCTCCTTTACCTCAACGTCAACGTAAGCCTCCATAACACCTGCGGTCTCGATCTCCATAGCCTTATCAAAGCTGATAAGATCTCCGGCATCAGCCATTACCTCGCCCGTCATAGGATTTACAACAGGTCTTGAAAGTCTGTGGCCTGAAAGTCTTGAACCAACGCCAAGCTTCTTGTTGTACTTATATCTTCCGAATCTTGAAAGATCGTATCTCTTAGCGTCAAAGAACAGGTTGTTCAGGTGAGTAACAGCAGAATCTACTGTAGGAGGCTCGCCCGGACGGAGCTTCTTATAAACTTCAAGAAGAGCTTCCTCTCTGTTAGCAGTCTGATCCTTCTGCATGATAGTCTGAGTAAGTCTTTCATCAGGACCGAAAACTTCCTCGATCTCCTCGTTAGTACCAATACCGAGCGATCTCAGGAAAGTAGTAAGAGGGATCTTTCTGTTTTTATCTATTCTGACATAAACCACGTCGTTAGAATCCATTTCATATTCAAGCCAAGCACCTCTGTTAGGGATAACAGTTGTCTTGAACAGATCCTTACCGGTCTTGTCCTTATCAAAAGCGTAATAAACACCTGGTGAACGCACCAACTGAGAAACGATAACACGCTCTGCACCGTTGATAACAAAAGTTCCGCTGTCGGTCATTTTAGGGAAGTCACCCATAAATACCTCGGACTCCTTGATCTCGCCGGTCTCGGTATTGTTAAGTCTTGCAGTAACTCTCAGTGGCACTGCATAAGTTACATCTCTCGCCTTGCACTCTGCAACAGAATACTTAGCCTCTTCGTCGAAATGGTATCCAACAAAAGTCAGCTCCAGCGTACCATTATAATCAGTAATAGCTGAAACATCTCTGAAGACCTCCTTCAGACCTTCATCGAGGAACCACTGATAAGAGTTCTTCTGCACTTCAATAAGGTTAGGCATCTCCAGAACCTCATTGATCTTGGCAAAGCTCTTTCTCGTGTTCTTACCAAGTTTTACGTCCTTGACATTCACCATAGGCTCAATCACTCCTTAATTTATTTGGAAAATACATTTATATAATACTATATAACAATCGTATTCGCCAGTGGTTTTGGCGGTGTTTTCCATGATTTTCTGCGCTCAAAAACGCATGAAATAGGTGGAAAACTCCATTATGATACAGTATACTATTATATAATATTAGCAAGCCCTTGTCAAGCATTTTAGCTTACACATCTCGCTGATTTTCCTATTTTCTCCGATTTGAACAAAAATCGCACAATTCGACGCAGAAACTTCTACTATTACCAATGTGTTATCAAATCGTAAATTTTTCGTTTACTCATCTGCTTTTATCACCCTCCGCCTCATTACCTCCGCCCTGATCTACCCTTTATTTCATCACTATCTGCACCAACTTGTCTGCCATTACATAATAATACCGATTTACTTGTCATATCCAACAAAAAATCACTTAACAAATTGTGCAAACAAATGATTTATATTTTAATTTGGCAACATTTCTGCAATTGTTGCATTTTTTATGCAACAAAAGTGGTGCTTTTCGTGTATAAGTAGAAAGCGTTTTGATACTTGCGGGCACGTACAAGCCCTGCGACTTAGTGAAACCGAGGTGCGTTTCTGGAACAGGCTGTAGAGAACTTGTGTCAAAGCGTTGGTGTGCATTGCGGTATTTTGTGTATACGCAACCAAGGGCATAATACCCAATGTCACACCCCGAACGCAACTTGAAAATTGAATATAT
>NZ_QTVE01000050.1:0-1377 GCF_003460465.1 Ruminococcus sp. AF37-20
TTCCCAAATGTATACGGAGAACCGAGAAGCGTCGCCGCCTTTGCGATCACCGTATCGGAAGACGGAAACGCAGAGTTTTCGGTCGAAGTACTTGCGGCATTTGCTGTTATCGCTCCGCTCACAGATGAACCGAGCATAGAAAAAGCGCAGAGGCCTGCCATTAACCCTGCGCCAAGCTTCTTTAATATTTTGGATTTTTTAAACATAAAATGCATTTCTCCTTTGATTTTAAATTACAACACTTTACTTTTTATTACATCGTTATTTCCGGCTCAGGTTCATCCGCCATTTCCTCATCGGGAGTATTTTCTACCTCAATTTCCGTAGCCTGCATTTGCTCCAATACGATAATGGGAGTTTCAAACATTTCGGAATATTTCTTGATCTGATCATCGGTAAGTGAACAGCTGTCCCATTCGCCGTATTCGTTCATATAATTTCCTGAAACAAAGAAAGTTCCATGTACAAGAACATTTCCCACAATACGATTAGGCTGTGAACCATTAAGCAGAAATTCATCGTTGCACCAAGCAATCGCAGTTTCTTTCGGCTCAAAATATATAGGTTCGATACACCCTCCGACTATTGCCTGCATATCGTGAATATCATCGCCGATTTCCTTTTCATACGGCGCTTTTTCAGGCTCAATAACAAGTATTTTCATTTACAAAACCTCCTCATCTTCATTGCAATAATCCCACAGTGGACACTCGTTACAGTCATCATACATTGAACATGTTCGCTCTATTTCTTCCTCCGAGATACCGCAGTCACGGCGTTCTGTTTCAGGAGCATTGCGCCATATCGTAAGCGTCACTCCGCTATCATCGCACTCCGTTTCCACGCTTACGGGATTTTCGTTTTCATCAAAAAGCCCCGAAAATACGGTAGTTCCGTTGGTTGTGAGTACCTGTGCAAAAATAATCTTTCTCATAAAATTATACCTCCAAATTGTCTGTTTCATCGTCAAACAGCGAAAGCTGGCGAACCGCCTGTAATCTCTCGCTTGTATCGTAATTGGATATGAGCAGCTCCGCATACTGACAGCCGCCGTCGTATCTCTGCGCCAGATTATTCAGTCTGCTGATCTCCTCAATGTGAATATTAGGCTTATCCCATATCTCACGGATTTCTGGACAGTCATTGTAGGAAACAAGAAACTTGCCCTTGATATCCATTAGCGAATCCCTGAGCCTAATATGATCCTTGGTTTTAAAACCAACGTCTTTGTAGTAGTTTTCGGTTGCAAAGTACGGTGGATCGCAATAAAAAAAGCTGACAGGGCGGTCGTACTGCCGTATCAGTTTTTCAAAGTCTTTATTCTCAACTACTACCTTCTGCAATCTCCTTGCTGCCAAGTCTATCATCGGGAAATCC
>NZ_QTVE01000050.1:1387-1940 GCF_003460465.1 Ruminococcus sp. AF37-20
TCAACTACTACCTTCTGCAATCTCCTTGCTGCCAAGTCTATCATCGGGAAATCCGACCATATTGAATGCGGCTGACTGCCGAAGCTGTCAAGTCCACTTGCGTAGCTGTAACGGATAAGCTGATAAAACTTCGCCGCCCTGTCAACATCACGAAATCTGCTGAACAGACCTCGCTTATGAAGACTAGCAATCCAGTCGAAATCTTCACGAGAATCGAGGACATAACGAAGCTTGTATTTCAGCTTGTTCGGCTTGTCCCTGACACAGCGATAAAGATTTGCAAGATTTCCGTTAAAATCGTTGTACACCTCAAAATCCATACCGGGCGGCTTGCGAAAAAGCACCCAGCCTGCACCGCCGAAAACCTCGATATACCGTTCATAGTAGGGCGGAAACCTTGCAAGTACTGCGTCACGCAATGCCTTTTTACCGCCTAACCATGACATAAAACTGTTCATGAAATTCCTTTCCGTCGTTTAAAGCCAATGACAGAAAGAAAGTCGCTTTGCTAATTACAGAAGTTTTCTGTCATTGGCAAAACGACTTTAGTTGT
>NZ_QTVE01000050.1:1950-4257 GCF_003460465.1 Ruminococcus sp. AF37-20
GTCGCTTTGCTAATTACAGAAGTTTTCTGTCATTGGCAAAACGACTTTAGTTGTTATTTAATTGTGTTTACTTCAACCCTTGATTATAGGGTCAACATATGAAAAAATAATACGTTTCTGTTCAAGATAGCCGTCAGCTTTATTGAACTCGTTACACAGCTCCTTGTACTGCCTTTCCGAAAGTACGGGCTTTGTGGCTCTCAGCATTGCTGGAATACTGCCGAGGCAGAACTTGAAGTCCACTTTAGCTTTAATTCTGTTTGTGTGCATTATCCCATCTCCTTGCCATAATATTTTCTCAGCAGAGTGATCACAAATCTTTGCCCTTTTCCTGTCACAAACGTCTGCTGATAGGTCTTTGTCATAGTCGGAGTTTCAAAAACCGACTCCTTTACGGAAAAATATCCTCGGTCGATAAACGCCTGATAGGGGAGATTATTCGCCATAAGAACGCCTTTTCCTTTGAGTCAGCCGTAAAGCTTGTTTCTGCCGACGGGGATATTTTCTGCTCTCGCAAGCTTTGCCATTGCGTTCATGTCGATAAGATTATCGGTATTTGACACCTGATTTGCAAACTCCACCAGTGGCTGATCGTGGCGGATACGCTCGTTGAGCTGATTTATCGCCATCATCTGCAGACGGAAAAGATTCTGATACGGCTCGTCGAGGAATGGGAGATAGTTATCGATAAACATATCTTCGTTAGCTACGTAGCCGCCTGTTTGATTGATTTGAGGCAGGATCTTATCAAATATCCACGACTCAAATTCCGCAGCTCTTGGCAGTTTGCTGTGTGCGACAAGTCTGTAAACATCGCCCTCAGGAATAAAAATCATCTTAATGGTCTTGCTTGGGGACTGCGGATGAGGTAGGTCGTGTTTCACGCCCCACCTGCAATGCCGCCTTATTGCGTCCTTTGTGTTGCTGTAGCCCAATGCAGAAGCCACATCCTTGCCGCAGAACATGATTCTGCCGTTATCTTCCTTTAAAATTCTGAGCGAACCAAATTCCTCATTTTCAAATATCTTTATCATATTATTCATTTGCATTCTCCTTGTCAATTTCTAAAATAAACCTTGCAAGAGCCTCAATAACATTCGTAGTAACGGCATTTCCTGCCTGCTTGTAAAGCTGTGCGTCGGACATTCCGGTTGCCGCCACCTTGTTGAACTGCTCGTCTGTAAACCCCTGCAAACGCCAGCATTCCAAAGGCATGAGCCTGCGGATATATCCGCAGTAGATCACCCCGTGTTTATCGGTGACAGTTATCGTAAACATCGGTTCGTTTGGGAGTTTAAATCTTCGCCCTTGCTGACGAACTTTCTCCTTTTCGGGAGTAAGCACCGCAATCGGATCGCTAATCACGATCACCCCCGACTTTTCTCCTTTATGGTGACCTATACCGCTGTCCTGCCTTGACGTTATGCACCTCGCAAGCTCTGTAACTTTCGGTTCGGGATTCATATCGATACACATAGCGTAATATCCCTGATTACAGCTTGTTGTCAGCGTGTGTGCTACATCGTGACCTACACGTCCTCGTCTTGAATTAATGTTAGGGTAGGCGAGATCAATACTATCGCCGGGCAATGCTAACTGATAGCCCGACTTGGTTTTGACCTTGATCGGAAGTCCTATGATCTCGTAAAGTCCTGTCTTTCCTCCGAAGCCTCCTGCCGTTCCCGTAAGCGTTATGCTCAGTCCGTCGGCTGAGTACACTCTGCAGCCCTCTCGTCCGGGTATGCGTTGTACAAGAGTTTTTAGATTTGCGTCCGTGAAAGACAATACTTTTCCGGCGCATTTTTCTCTAAGAAATCCGATAATGAACACTCTTTTTCGGGATTGGGCGACTCTAAAATTTGCGCTGTTAAGCACCTGCCATGCGACATCGTACCCCAATTCGTCCAGCGAACCAAGGATGGTCGCAAACGTCCTGCCTGAGTCATGCGATAACAATCCGGGTACGTTCTCAAGCAGCAGATATTTAGGTTTTTTAACGGCAGCGATTCTGGCAATTTCAAAGAACAGAGTTCCTCTTGCGTCGTCAAATCCGCCCCTTTTTCCAGCGATTGAAAAGCTTTGGCAAGGGAAGCCTCCGCATATAAGGTCGAAATCGGGTAACTCGTTTGGGTTGATTTTTCTTGCGTCATCGTAATACACCTCGCCTTCCGTATCGTACATTGTTTCGTATGCTTTTTTAGCATATCGGTCAATCTCGCAGTACCCGACGCACTCAAAGCCTCCTGCTTTTTCAAGTCCTGAGCGGAATCCGCCGATGCCTGCAAAGATATCGAAATACTTTATCAT